>JAFQNM010000203.1 GCA_017395885.1 Clostridia bacterium
AAAACAAAGACAGCCGGATCGAAACTTTAACTGTAAACGGCAAAAGCAACAAATAATTAAAGTCACATTAAAGAAATCCCCTGATTTTCAGGGGATTTCAAGCTTTTCGCCCTTTCAAGTCCTGTCGTACCTTTGTACGCCTACGGCCTTTAAAGGCCGAAATCTGCATCCTTCTCGACAGCCTGAGGCAGCTTGTCGATAACTTTATCGACAAGCTGCAAAAAGAGCCTCTGCGGAGGCTCTTTTTGCTGTAAGTTTCGGTTTATCGGGGGGATAACTTGTAGGGGCGGATTCCATATCCGCCCGAGAATAAAACGTATCGGGCAGATACGGAATCCGCCCCTACGGTTAATATAAAATAAATCTTCCTGATAAAGCTGAATTTTTTGATATTGGCACAGGTTACAGTCTATGCTCCGTTCTTGCAATAACGTTATCCTGTAGCTCGGGAGAGAGGTTTACGAAATACTCGCTGAAGCCTCCTACTCTAACGATGAGATTTTTATGAGATTCAGGGTCCTTTTTTGCAGCCATCAGCTCGTCTTTGCTGACAACGGTAACGGAAAGCTGCTGGCCCTTTTTCTCAAAATATGCCTTCCATAAGGCGATAAAGGCATAGATGCCCTCAGCGGAGCTGAACAGCCCTTTATCAAACTTAAGGTTCAGAATAAAGCCGCTGGCGGGAAGGGTATGGTCAAATGAGAGGCAGGAGTTGAGAAGGGCGGTGGGGCCGTTAACGTCCCTTCCCGGTGTGGCGCCTATGCTGTCTCCGTAGAGGCTTTCCTCAGCTCCTTTTCCGTTTGGAAGTGCGCCTGCGGCGTTTCCGTTGAAGGCGGCACGGTTAAATGGAGAGCAGCCGCCTGTATATATTCCGCCTCTTTCAGTTTTCAGGGTGCGCAGATATCCGTTATAGAAGTTTATAATATCCCTTCCGATGCTGTCAACGTATTCGTTGTCGTTTCCGAAGCAAAGACCGGAGCCCTTGAAGGTGAGGCGCATTTCCTCATATCCTTGAAAATCCTTTTCAAGGGCATCCCTCACCTGAGAAAGAGTATATTTTCCATCCTCATAAACGAATTTTTTAATGTTTGCAATAGAATCGATAAGGTCGGGCACACCCTCTGCAAGCACCTGACCGTGTCCGTAGAGGGGGCCCTTGCATTTGTAGTCAAGACCCTTTTCAATGCATCCCTCAATGGTCAATGAGCGTATAGGATTTGAGGTGTAGGCAGCGTGGATCTTCTGGGCCTTGTTGGCCATGCTGCAAACGGCATTTGTAAGGTGAACTATCTGAGCCTTGACTGCCTCGTAGAATTTTTCAAAGGTATCCAGCTTTTCGGCATCACCCGTTTTTGCGCCAACCTGCTTTTTAATCATAGGGTTGAAGCCGTTGAAAACAGCGTATTTCAGCGCAAGACCGAGATTCACCTCTCCGTCCTCAAGGCCCATATGAGACTTGCCCTGAATATCGATCTGATTGCAGCCGTTCATAACGTACATATGGGCGTGCTCTGCAGGAATACCAAGGCTCTCGAGGGCAGGGCAAACGGCCTCGTCGTTGTAAAGTGCAGGCATGCCGATGCCTGTTGCAATAGTCCTTGCGGCTTCAATATAGAGCCTTTGGGGAGTATTTCTGTGGCATCGCATGGTAATATTGGGCGTGTGGAATCTGTATTTTCTTGCAACGTCCAGTATTTCGTATGTGAGATCGTTTGAAAGGTCGTTCCAGCTTTCGTCAGAGCCTGAAATACAAAGGTTCCAGGTTCTCGTTTTGTGAAAGAACTTCCAGAGATCCTCAAGCGCTTCTCTGGATTCTCCGTAGTCTGAGGCCTCCCAAAAATCCTTCATATACTGATCGAAATGTCCGGGAGAATCGATCCCGTCAAGGGAGAAGACCGTAACGTAAACGCATACTGCCTGAGGGAAGGTCTTTGCGGGCAGACGGGGGCAGGAGGTAAAGGTATCTATGATCCTTTCAAGCTTTTTGCATTTTGCTTTTTCATATTCACTCTTCGCTGCAGAAAGTATTTTCTCGCCGAGCAGCTCAATGGCTGAAAGTGTCAGTATAAGGCCCTCGTAAAAATCGTCCTTCCCCGGATTTTTTGCCCTGTAAAAGGCGATCCTTTCTCTCATTTTGCAGGTGCCGAGGCGGGCAAAGCTTATGAGATCCGGCACAGCGTGCCCACCCCAGGTTCCGCCCCAGCCTGAGCCTGAGCTTGTTATATCCTTTTCGTTTTCACTGAACCTTGAAAAATGGCTGCCAAGGTCAAGCTCCTTCATTTTTTCGGCAATATAAAGATAGTCGTCTGAAAGGGAGGGGTGTTTCTCAGCCTTTTCGTGCAATAGCCAAAGGGCAGGGCTCTGTCCGTCTGACCAGGATGAGGTGCAGGCCATATTCCCGAAATCAAGGCAGGGAAAACCGGTTTCCCGGTCAAAGCTTATCTGCACCGATCTGATGGCGTTAAGATATCCTGCACCGGTACGGATATATCTGCTTTCGCTTTTTGCTGTAAGATAGCCAACGGCAAATGGCTCGTCTGTTATTTTAAAGTTATGCATAGTGTTTACCGCTTTGTAAGATTATTATAATTATAAAAGATTCCGATAGCCACGGGGACTATCGGAATCACTACTTGTTCGCTATCAGAGCTCAAGCTCCTTTGCACAGCTGCAGATGATCTCAACTGCACGGTCAATGCCAACGGAGCCGGAGTTGAGCATCAGGTCATAGTTGGATCTGTCTCCCCAATCCCAGTCGGTAAAGGTAGCAAAGTGGCGTGCACGGCCCTTGTCGCTCTTTGCGATAAGATCAAGAGCCTTCTTTCTGTCGCATCCGTAGCGCTCAATTGCTCTCTGAGCTCTCTTTTCAAGGTCGGAATAAATGAACACCTTGAGAACGTCCTCACGCTCGCGGAGGATATAGTCGGCGCAGCGGCCAACGATAACGCAGGGGGTCTTTGTGTATTCGAGAATAACCTTCTGCTGTGCAAGAAAAACCTGCATTGTCAGAGGCAGGGTATTTGTACCTGCAAGGCCAAGCATACCGTAGGAGTAGCTGTTACCCATAGCAATATTGTAAAGGAAGCTTCCCGTAACAGCCTGCTCATTCTTTTCGATAAAATCGGGAGAAAGGCCGCTTTCCTTAGCGGCTGCGTCGATAAGCTCACGGTCATAGTAAGCAACACCCAGCTTTTCGGCAACAGCTTTTCCGATGGTACGACCGCCGCTGCCAAGCTCTCGACCTATAGTAATAACACCTTTCATAATAATCTTCCTTTCTTAGGTGGTATCGTTGTAAATTTATAACAGTATTTTACCACAAAATGATGAAAAATCAAGATAAAATAACAAAACCTCTTTACTTTTATGCAGTTTTTATATAAAATACTATGAGTAATTATGAGAATTTACTCCTCGGAGGAACGGATGAACATTTCAGAAAAAACAAGAGCTCTTGCGGCAAAGGCCGAGAGTGAGCTCAGAGAGATATTTGAGGCAATAGATGAGGTCTCCCGATACAGAACGGAGAAGCTCCTTGATATATACCGTGAGAACCGTGTCAGCGAGGGCCTTTTTGCGGCCAGCACAGGCTACGGCTACGGTGACCGGGGCAGAGACACAATAGATAAGATCTGCGCTGAGGTAATGGGTGCCGAGGCAGGCTTTATGCGGCCCTCCATCCTTTGCGGTACCCATGCCATAACCATAGGTCTTTTTGCCCTGCTCAGACCGGGAGACGTAATGCTTTCCGTAACAGGCTCTCCCTATGATACTCTCCATTCCGTTGTGGGAATGGACGGGGCAGACGGAACCGGAAGTCTTGCCGATTTCGGAGTGGAGTATGCAGAGGTGCCTCTCGGTGAGAACGGCGGAATCGATTTTGAGGGTATGGCGGCCGCCTTTGAAAAATATAAGGGTCGTATAAAGGTTGTGTTTATTCAGCGCTCCAAGGGATATATGGATAGAAAAACTCTTTCCGTTTCCGAGATAGGAGAGGCTGCTGCGTTTGCTCATTCAAGGCTTTCAAACGAGCATTTTGTGGTGCTCGATAACTGCTACGGCGA
>JAFQNM010000204.1 GCA_017395885.1 Clostridia bacterium
AATGATAAGCAAAGGAAATGGCCGAGGCCGAGGCTGAGGCTCACGAAAAGGCAGAGCTTGCCGCAAAAAAGAAAAAAATCAAGGAAAAGAAATAATCTACCAAAAATAAGGGTATAAGTATGAATACTAAAGAAGCTCCCAAGAATAAAAAAAGAATTGCGGCTGTAGATATACTTATAGTGATCCTTTTGCTTCTGTGTATAGCAGGCATCGGTGTCCGCATCTTCATCGGTGAGGGCAACCTGTTTCATAAAGGAGATACGGGAGAATATATAGTCTCCTATCTTATCTCCGGAGAGCAGGACGACTACAGCTCACTTTTTTCCGAAGGATGCGAGTTCTATCTTGAGGACGGCTCCTATTTCGGAACACTTACGGGAAATGCTGCTTTCACCCCCGCCCTTCTCAGCAGTGAGAACTCAAGGGGAGAATACGTTACGGTTTATGCAACCGACGGCACCGTCGATATCAGAGGAACCATGACGGTAAACGGCTCTATGACTGAAAGCGGCTTCGTTCTCAATTCCAAGACCTATATATCACCTAATATGACCTTGACAGTATCAAGCTCGGATATCACCGTAAAAATGCTTATTACGGATATAGCCAAGGCTCAATAAAGCATTACACTTGTTTTTCGAAAGGAAGGTGTATTTGTGAAAAACCTCAGAAACTTCGGCATAATATTTGCGGTCTCTCTCGTTGTTCTCGGAATAATCGCACTTTTTGCCTGCGGTTACGTTGCAGATACCGTCTGCTCCATTTTCACCGATGACGGTGAGGACCTGGATAAGATACTCAAGCCCGATGCCGAGACCACAAGCATCGGTAACGAGGGCGAGGATGACAGATTTACCAGAAATATCAACGGCGAAAGCTTCACCTGGCTAATGGTCGTTTCCGATTACAGACCAAGCGTCTTTGATAACTACTATCCGCAGAGTGCCGACGACGTTGACGGTCTGAAGGACTTCGGTATACTGGACGATGAATATAAATTCATCGAAGCAACGAGCATCGTGCTTGTTCACGCAAACGTGGAAGCACGAGAGTATATCGTTATGTCCATCCCCTCCGCAACAAAGGTAAGCACGCCGGCAGGCGACAACACTCTGGGTAAGATCTACAGCATGAGCGGAATGGAAACTCTCGCAGGAGAGGTCAGCAGCATAACCGGTATGGATATAGATTACTACTCTGTCATCCATTCCTCAAACCTTGAGGCTGTGGCAAATACCGTGGGCAGCATCGAATGTAATATTCCCGTTGATATTGCCTTTGACGGAAAGAACTATGTTTCCCTTCCCCCTGAGCTTTTAGATGAGAATACCACAGAGGAAGAAGAAACAACAGAGAAAAAAGAGACCTCCGACGAGGACGGTGAAACCGAATCCACGGAGCCTGAGACCACTTACGTTAAGGCTCTGGACAAGGCAGACTCCGTTAACCTTGCAAAAAAGCTCCCCGCAGCTCTTCTCTATTACGATGATACTAACGGCATAGACGACGAAATGCTTATCCTTCAGAGCTTTGCAAACGGTCTTTTGACAAATCTCTCCGACAAATCAGACGGAGATCTTACATCAGCCTTTAGCAGCATCAACAAAAAGCTTGTTAAGACCAATATCACCAAGGACGACGTTCTTGCTCACACCGAGGTCATCCGAGCTTACAGCTGGTTCAAGGTCCAGATAATCAACTACCACGGCAAATTCGTCAGCAGCCGAGGCGGCAGAGACGGATTTTTCAACCCCGATACCGATGCGGCAATCAGCTTCTTTGCTGATTATCGCTGAAATATAAATCAGTAAATCCCGAAAGGACATATATTATCATGGCAAGAATGAAAAACACAGACAAGACGATGGAAAAGATCGTCGCACTTTGCAAGGGACGCGGCTTCGTATATGCAGGCAGTGAGATCTATGGCGGTCTCGCAAACTCCTGGGACTACGGCCCTCTCGGCGTTGAGTTCAAGAACAACGTAAAGAAGGCTTGGTGGAAGAAGTTCGTTCAGGAATCCAAGTACAACGTAGGTCTTGATGCAGGTATCCTTATGAACCCCCGTACCTGGGTAGCATCCGGCCACGTAGTTAACTTCAACGACCCCCTTATAGACTGCCACTCCTGTAAGATGCGTCACCGTGCTGATAAGCTCATCGAGGACTGGAACGCTGAAAACGGCATCGATATGGTAGTTGAGGCTCTCTCCAATGAGGAAATGACAGCGTACATCCGTGAGAAGGGCGTTCCCTGCCCCGGTTGCGGCAAGTGCGACTTTACAGATATC
>JAFQNM010000205.1 GCA_017395885.1 Clostridia bacterium
AAGAATAAAAATAACAAAAGCAACTCCAAGGCTCAGTACGACGCCAAAAAGAAAAATAACAGCGCCGGCGCCACTAAAAAGTCCTCCCAAAGCGATGCCAAAAGCATATCCGACGCTCCCGCTGACGAGGAGCTCATTCAGGGCAGTGCAGAGGCTGATGCACCTGATGAGTGCAATGCCCAAAAGCCTGCAGCCGGGGAAAACCCATCTTTCGAAAAAGAGGAGGTCTCCTCTGATACCGATGAGGAAAGCTCCCCTGTACCTGAGCCTCCCTTTCCACCTGCCCCTCAGGTGGATATTCCCTTTGACCCCGATTTCTCCGGGGAGGACTTTCTGGCATCGGTCAAAGACCTGAAAGCAGAGGACATTCAAATGCCCGAGGAAAACAACGGTAAAACGAAATCAAAGAAAAAGCTCTCCCCTCTTGAAAATGCAATTCAGCTCACCCTTATCTTCACCTGTGCCGCTGTTGCCGTTTTCTGCCTATTTCTCCTTGGCAAAAACATCTGGGGAAAGATCAAGGGTGAGGAGATATACACAAGCACCCAATCTCAGTTCAACGGCTTCACCCTTGACGACGTTGATGCCTCAAGCTCAAGAGGGCTGCCCTATACCTATTCCGACGTTCCCCTTCTAACGATTTTCGAACGCATCGAGGCCGGAAAAAGCGCCGTTCAGGAAAACAACGGCTCTCAGTACTCTGAGCAGCTCTCACAGATGAAGGCAAGCCTCTCTGCTCTGAAATCCAAATATCCCGATATATACGGCTGGATATACGTTCCCGATACCAACATCAATCACCCCATCGTCCGCTGTGACGACAACAACTATTATCTGACCCACACCCACACGGGAGACTATCTGCCCGTTGGTGCTATCTTTGCAGACCTTACCACGCTGGATAAGGTGACAGATAACTACAACACCGTTATCTACGGCCACAACGTTATTGCACAGGGCTACAGCTCTATGTTCCACGACGTTGAAAAATTTCTGGACGAGGAATTCTTCAAAAGCCAAAGCATCTACATCTACACTCTGGACGGCGCATACATCTTCAAGCCTGTTGCCATTTACGATACGGTTGCAGACGATTTCTATTTCAAAACCGTTTTCACAAACGAGAGCGAGTTCCTCTCCTTTGCCAAGGACAAGATCTCTAACTCCAACATCTATACGGGAGCAGCGCTCTCCCCCGGAGACAAGATGCTGACCCTATCCACCTGCACAAACGGTGCCCAGGACGGACGCTATGCCCTCCACGCCGTTCTCATTGAGGTGATCGAATAATGAATATTTCGAACATTCTTATCTGCCCCCTCTGCCGCGCTCCCCTGCTGGCAGAGGGCCGCAGCTTTTATTGCACCGGTGAGAGGCGCCACTGCTACGACATTGCAAAGGAAGGCTACGTTAATCTTCTGCCGCCCGGCAAAAGATCAAATGCAAAAACCGGCGATGACCGTGAAATGCTGAAAAGCCGCCGCACCTTTCTCTCCGGCGGATACTACGACCCCATATCTAAAAGGGCGGCCGAAACTGCAGAGGAGGCCCTCTCTCCCACCGCATCCTTTATCTTTGCGGATGCAGGCTGCGGAGACGGATACCACGCTCTGAACATTGAAAAGCATTTCAAAGCCCGGGGCATCAGCACCCTCGGCATCGGCCTTGAGGCCTCAAAGAGCGGTGCCGCTATGGCGGCAAAGCTTGCAAAAGCAGGCGGCAGCTCATCCTTTTTTGCTGCGGCCAACATTTTCGATATCCCCCTTGCAGACGGCTCTGTTGACTGCGTTTTCAGTATGTTTGCCCCCGTTCCCGACTCTGAGGCCTACAGGATACTTTCTGACGACGGCGTGCTCATTGTCTGCTCCTCAGGCAGCTATCACCTTTGGGAAATGAGAAAGGTGCTATACGGCGAGCCAAGGCTCTCCCCTCCCCTTAACAGAACGCCCGACGGATTCGCTCCCGTTTCTCACAGCTCCCTTTCCTACGAATTCACCCTGGACACACAAGATCTGATCGCCGCTCTCTTTACAATGACTCCCTTCTACTGGAGATGCCCGAGAGAGGGCCGTGAGCGTCTTCTCTCGCTGGAGAAGCTCACTCTCAGAAGCGAAACGGAATACACGGTTTACAAAAAAATATAAAAGGCTGTCGAAAAGCTTGAAATCCCCTGAAAATCAGGGGATTTCTTTAATATGACTTTAACTGTTTGCTGATTTTGTTTTTTCAGTTAAATCCACAGTTTGGCTGTCTTTGTTTTGGCACTTCTGCGGTCTTCGCCTTTTCCGAAAGCCTTAGTTCATCTCACAGGGATTTATCGTAAGATCGTGCAAAAAACAAGGGATCGATAATTAGCATCGATCCCTTTAGTTTTTATTACTCGTTTACAATTGCATCAGAGGAAGCATCTGTAACAGCTTCTGTGTTCTCACCTGCACCTGCATCTGTTGTTGCGCCGGTGTTCTCACCTGCGCCCGCATCTGTTGTTGCATCGGTATCCTCACCCTCGCCTGCATCTGTATCCTCAGCTGTACCGTCTACATGATCCTCGGGAGCATGGTCAGCAACGCCGTCTCCGTCGTGGTCGTGAGGATCAGCTGTAGGCATTTCCTCTTCCTCGTCGCCGCCGAAGAGAACGCCCCAAAGGTCAGAGAAGCTGTTGATCTCGCCCTGAGCTGCTGTTGCAGGCTGCATTACGTATACTGTGCAAACGAGAAGAACAAACACGATTGCTACTACTGTTGTGAGTATAGAAAGCTTTTTGTTGATGCTCTGAGCCTTGGACTTTCCGAAAAAGGTCTCTGCACCGCCGGCGATTGCACCGGAAAGATTATGAGCCTTACCCTGCTGCATAAGAACAGCAACGATAAGAAATACGGCAAACACAAGAAGGATAATGCCGATAACGAGCATTGCGATTTCCATTTGAAAATTCTCCTTTATATTGAATCTACATTTAACGTTCATAATCCGTTTTACACGGACGCTTAGTTATTGTATCACAACAAAGAAAAAAATGCAATAGTAAATTTGTTTTTTTATAAAAAAGTGTCAAAATCCTCCTGTCGGAGCAGCTTTTTTATTGGAAATACTCAGAAAGTCGGGGTACGGCAGCACAAACTATGGCACAAAGCTCGCCCTCACTGAGTGACGTGCATCTTCCATCCTCATATTCACGGTCTACAAGAGCCTTTATCGCCGCAATCTCCTCGCTCCTCTTCTGAAGCTTTTCGCTGCAGCCCTTCTCCTGAAGGTGGGTGTTCACCCAATAGGCAACTCCTGCAAGGCCGGAGTGTGCATCTACAGCAACGGATGCAGGTCTGCCGAGAATAGCCTCTGTGTTGAAGATATTATATATCTCGGGGTCCTTCAAAAGTCCGTCTGCATGGATGCCTGCTCTCGTTACGTTAAAATCACGGCCCACAAACGGAGTTCTGGGAGGAATAACGTAGCCCATCTCATTTTCAAAATATTTTGCTATCTCCGTGATAACGGAAAGATCCATTCCGTCTCTCGTTCCCTTGAGCGATGCATACTCCATGCACATTGCCTCAAGAGGACAGTTGCCCGTTCTCTCTCCGATTCCGAGGAGAGAGCAGTTAACGCCGGATGCACCGTAGAGCCATGCAGTTGATGCATTGGTCACTACCTTATAGAAGTCGTTATGTCCGTGCCATTCAAGCATTGAGGAATCTATTCCCGCATAGTGGTTGAGACCGTAAATGATTCCGGGAACGCTTCTGGGAAGAGCTGCTCCCTGATAAGTAACTCCGTAGCCCATAGTATCGCAGGCACGGATCTTTACGGGAATGCCGTACTCCACGCCAAGCTCACGCAGCGCCTCTGCAAAGGGAAGCACAAAGCCGTAGAAATCTGCTCTTGTTATATCCTCAAAATGGCAACGGGGACGGATGCCCATTTCAAGCACCTCGCGAATAACGCCAAGATACTTCTCCATTGCACCCTTTCTGGTGAGGCCCATTTTATTATATATATGGTAGTCTGAGCAGGAAACAAGCACGCCCGTTTCCTTGATGCCAAGGCTCTTTACAAGCTTGAAGTCCTCCGTTGAGGCACGGATCCAGCTCGTTATCTCGGGAAACTCATAGCCCAGATCCATACAGCGGCGTACCGCCTCACGGTCCTTCTCCGAATAAACGAAAAACTCACTCTGGCGGATAAGTCCGTTCTCGCCGCCAAGCCTGTGCATGAGCTTATAAAGATCAACTATCTGCTGAACGGTAAAGGGGGCACCGGCCTGCTGTCCGTCACGGAAGGTGGTATCCGTTATCCAGATCTCCTTAGGCATATTGATAGGAACGTGACGGTGGTTGAAGGATACTCTCGGCACCTCATCATAGCTGTATAGCTGACGGTAAAGATAAGGCGTTTCTCTCTCTTGGAGAGAATAGTGGTATACAGACTGTTCTATAAGATTGGTGGTATCGGAAAACTCAACTCTTCCGTCTCTCTCACCGTTTATATCATTAAACTGAGTAAATCTGCTGTTTTCGGCCATGACTGCCTCCTTTTTTAACTCGCTATCTGAAATTATAGCCCACAATTTGCATACTGTCAATAGTAAAAATGCAAAAACCGCCTCAAAACGGCGGTTTTTATATGCTTTTAAGAAATTATTTCGTTTTATTCCTGCATTACGCTCTCGATGCGCTCCGCTATACGGTCGCAGCTGAAGCCGCAGGCTTCATAAAGCTCACCAACGGTGGCGTGGGTAAGAAAGCCCTCTACGGCTATAATGCATACACGGGGAGAAAGGCCTGCCTCAGAAAGAACAGAGCTGACAGCCTCACCCATTCCGCCTCTTCTCAAAGCTTCCTCCACTATGCATACCACCCTTGCGTTTTTGCAGGCTGATATCACAGCATTGCGGTCAAGGGGAAACAGCTTTACAAGCTTTACCGTTGAGGTCTTATATTTTTTGCGAAGCATAAGGGCTGCCCTATGTGCCTCCTTCGTTACTCTGGAGTAGGTGAGGATAACGATCTCGGCATCCATATCTCCCTCCAAAAGAACTCCGTCGCCCGCAAGAGCAAAGCCGCTTCTGTCATACTGCTCCTCGGCACCCTTTGGGTATCTGAGCACGCAAAGTCCCTCTCCGAAAACACACCCCTCAAGGCACTCCTCGGTTTCCTTAAAGGTCTCGGGAGAATATATGGTGATGCCCGGCACCGTTGAGAGCAGAGCAACGTCAAAAACTCCCTGATGGGTAACTCCGTCTCCCGGCACAAGGCCTGCTCGGTCAACGGCTATCACCGCATGAACGTTCTGAAGAGCAATATCCTCAAGTATCTGGTCGTACGATCTCTGCAAAAAGGTGGAGTACAGAGCACAAACGGGAGTTTTTCCTCCCATTGCAAGGCCTCCCGTGAAGGTGGCGGCACACTCCTCTGCAATTCCAACGTCAAAAAACCGTTCGGGAAACCTTTCCTTAAATACAGAAAGACCCGTTCCCTTATCCATTGCTGCAGTTACCGCAACCACAGAGGCATCCTTCTCGGCCAAACGGCAAAGCGACTGTGCAAAAACGGTAGAAAAGCTCTCCTCGTGCTTTGCAACGGCGCCCACCGCAGGATCAAAGCTGCCTGCAAAATGATAAAGATCAGGCTGGCTCTCGGCCGGAGCATAGCCCTTACCCTTTAGGGTCATCATATGAACGATGGTGACCTTATCTCTCGTTTTTGCCTCCTCAAGAAGCATCTCCATCTTCTTCTCGTCGTTTCCGTCCGCAGGGCCCAGATAATAAAGACCCATATTTTCAAACATATTGGTATGGAGAAGCTGGTGCTTTATGAACTCCTTTGTTTTGTATGCGGCGCGGACAAGCTTGCCGCCCACAAGGGGTATGCGCTGAAAAAGAGACTGAACAGACTTTTTCAGCTTAAAGTATCTCTTTGAGTTTCTCAGGCGGGTAAAGTATTTGGGAAGTCCGCCAACGTTTGGAGAAATGGACATTTCGTTATCGTTGAGAACGATAATGAGCTTCAGATCCTTTTCGCAGTTGTTGATGGTCTCATAGACCATACCGTTGGTAAAGGATCCGTCACCGATAACGGCAACAACGTAGTTATCCTTTCCCTCCAGAGCATTTGCTCTGGCAAGGCCGAGAGCAATGGGAAGAGCGCTTCCCGAGTGTCCCGCCGTCAGCACGTCGTGCTCGCTCTCCTCCCTTGAGGTAAAGCCGGAAACACCGCCGTGAGTGCGAAGGGTGGAAAAGCTCTCCCTTCTGCCTGTCAGCAGCTTGTGTGCATAGCACTGGTGGCCAACATCAAATATTATGGAATCGCCGGGAGAGTTGAACACACGGTGAAGAGCCACCGTTGTTTCAACAATGCCCAGATTTGATGCAAGATGACCGCCGGTTTTAGCAACGGTCCTTATGATCTCTCCCCGAAGCTCGTCCATAAGAACAGTGACCTGAGCATCGCTCAGCGCCTTTATATCCTTCGGAGATCTGATATATTCAAGCATTTTCTGCTCCTTCCTTTGCCGCCTCTGCGGCAAGAGCTATGGCAAGCTCTGAGGCAAGCCACCTGATAGCATCTCTCTGCAGCGTGCTGTCGAACTGCTTTTTCAGCGACCTGACACCGCTTGCGGTTGCAATACCGAAGCAAACAGTTCCCACCGGCTTCTCGGCAGAGCCACCGCCGGGGCCTGCGATTCCCGTTACGGAAACGGCAATATCTGCACCCGTTGCCCTTCTGACACCATCAGCCATCTGAGCCGCAACCTGAACGGAAACGGCACCGTATGCCAAAAGAGCCTCTGCCGAAACTCCGAGCAGCCTCATCTTCACGTTATTTGAATAGGAAACGACCCCGCCCTCCACCACGTCGGAGGAGCCGGGGATGGCAGTAAGGCGCTGGTTTATGAGCCCACCCGTGCAGGACTCGGCCGCACAAAAGGTAAGGCCCCGCCCACGAAGCAGCTCCAGAAGCTGCTCTGCCGCAGCATCCTGCCCGCCTTTATTATTAGCCATAGTCTCGTTCATACAAAAGTCCTCGGTTTTTATACTTATTCAATATATTATACACCATTTTGACCGCTCTTGCAAGGGGTAATAAAAGGCATCCTCTTTTACTTCCCATTCAACAGGAAGATCTGATTTATATTAACCGTATAGGCGGATACGGAATCAGCCCCTGCAAGTTATCCTCCCCGATAAACAGGATTTAAAAACTTCGGGGGACTTTTATTGCGGCAGATAGTGCAGGATAATTGACAAAAGGGTTGAAAAGGATTAAAATAAAGGGGAGTTCACGAAAGGAGTCTGCCTTATGTTTAATGAAGATACAGAATCGGTCTGCGGCACGGTAGACTCTGTTATTTACCAATCTGAGGAGACAGGCTACACCGTTTGCGAAATAGAGGATGACAAGGGCTTTCCCATAACTCTTGTTGGCGCCATGCCTTATATTTGCGAGGGTGATACTGTCACAGCAACGGGCAAGTGGGTCAACCATCCGTCATACGGCAAGCAGTTCAAGGTGGCAGCATATGAGAAAACCCTCCCAACGGGAATTAACGATATCCTCAGGTATCTTGCCTCAGGCACGGTCAAGGGTATAGGGCCGAAAACTGCAAAAAAGATCGTTGACCGCTTCGGCGAGGATACCTTTGACGTTATAGAAAACCATTCGGAATGGCTTGCCGAGATTCCCGGCATCACCGTCCGCAAGGCCGCCGATATCAATTCAAGCTTTATTGAAATGTCAGGTGCACGGAACGTTATGATGTTCTGCGCCGACTTTTTCGGCAGCGCCACCTCTATGAAGATCTACAAAAAATGGGGCGGCAGCGCTATTGACCGAATCAAAAAGAATCCATACAGCCTTTGCGACAGCTTTTCAGGCATCGGCTTCAAGGCTGCCGACTCTGTTGCAGAATCCTTCGGCATTGAAAAGGATTCTGCCGCAAGAGTTCTTGCGGGAATTGCTTATACTCATGAAACCGCCGCTCACTCAGGCGGCCACACCTGCCTTGAGCGATCTGCTCTTATGGCGGAGGCTGCAAGGGTGCTTGA
Source organism: Clostridia bacterium (assembly GCA_017395885.1). Classification (GTDB taxonomy): domain Bacteria; phylum Bacillota; class Clostridia; order Oscillospirales; family CAG-272; genus Avispirillum. The sequence goes on from JAFQNM010000205.1 coordinate 8,042, forward strand.
AATAGATAGCGAAAAGATCGCCTCCGGCATCTCCGTCGGCATCTCAATGGGAAGGCTTTTTGAATATTCTCACGGCGGAGCCGATTATATCTATCTGGATCGCTATTACAAGGCAGAGTCCTTCTGCGCAGAAAAGCTCCTGCGTATGGACAAAAGCTGCCCCCGAATAAGCCGCGGAGATATTTCTGCCTTTATATCGAAGGTTGAAATATCATCAGGAATCAAATATGCCGCTCTCCAGAAGGAGGCTATTGCATCTGCCCTCAGCGGAGGAGTAATGGTCTTGACGGGAGGCCCCGGCACAGGAAAGACCACGGTCATCAAGGGGCTTATCTCAATTTTCGATTCCATAGGTCTTGACGTTGCCATATGCGCTCCCACAGGCAGAGCCGCAAAGCGTGCCAGCGAATCTACAGGATTTGAGGCGAAGACCGTTCACCGTCTGCTTGAGATGGAGCACTCAGATGACGTTGAGCCCAGATTTCTCAGAAACCAGAGCTGCTATCTTGACGAGGACGTTGTTATTGTTGATGAATCATCAATGCTGGATACCCTCCTTCTCGATGCCCTTCTCAAGGCAATGAAGCCCGGCTCAAGGATCATATTCATAGGAGACCGAGATCAGCTTCCCTCAGTGGGAGCAGGAAACGTTCTTGCCGATATTATAGACAGCGCACGCTTTACCACCGTATGCCTTACGGAGATATTCCGCCAGGCGGAGGAAAGCCGTATCATCACAAACGCTCACCTAATAAACGAAGGCAAAATGCCTGTTACCGATAACCGCTCAAAGGACTTTTTCTTCCTTTCCCGCCGTACCGATGCAGATGTTGCATCAACCATTGCCGATCTTATATCAAACCGCCTGCCAAGAGCCTACGGTGAGGAGCTTTGCTCGGGCATACAGGTCATCACTCCCTCCAGAAAGGGAGCCGCAGGCACCGAGAATCTGAACCTGCTTTTACAGAGGGCAATAAACCCTCCCTCAAGAAATAAGCTTGAGCGCCAGGCTCACGGCATCGTTTTCAGAGAGGGAGACCGTATTATGCAGATCAAAAACAATTACGATACGGAATGGGTAAAGGATGGCTACGAGGGCTACGGAGTTTTCAACGGAGATATCGGCACGGTAGAGGCCATCTCTCCCTCAGACGAGACTATGACCCTTGATTTTGACGGTAGATTCTCAAGCTACGATTTTTCCTCGCTGGACGAGCTTGAGCACGCCTTTGCCATTACCGTTCACAAAAGTCAGGGCAGCGAATATCCTCTGGTCATTATCCCTCTCTACAGCTGTGCCCCCATGCTTCTCACCAGAAACCTTCTCTATACTGCGGTTACCCGCGCTTCACGAATGGTAATTCTCGTTGGCAAGCGGGAGGTGCTGGAAACAATGGTGGCCAATAATATGCACACGACCCGTCACACAGGTCTTTGTGCTCTTTTAAATAAAAATGGTTAAAAAACGAAAATCACCCTTTCTCGATAAGCTTGCGGCCATATTTTCCTACCTGCTCGGCCTCATATTTCCGCCCAAGTGTGTCATCTGCGACGACGTGCTTCTGAATGGCGGCGAAATGTGCCCCGAATGCCTTGCAAGGTGGGAGAAGGCAAGACGGCAGAAATGCCCGGTTTGCAAAAAGACGGCCAGAGCCTGCACCTGCCATACCTTCCATATGCTGAACACGGACGATATAGGTGACAGAAAAATGACCTCCCTTGCCTTTTATACTAAATTCGGCTCGGAGGACCCTGTTGACATTACGGTGCTCCGTC
>JAFQNM010000206.1 GCA_017395885.1 Clostridia bacterium
CTATGCCCTTGCCCTGTACGTAAACCAGAACGGTAGCGGTACCAAGGTCGATTCCTATGTCTTTTCTCATTCCGAAAAGCTTCATGGTATTCTCCTTTCTCTCCGATATAAGACATCATAATACATCTTATAGTATAATACAAATTTTTTCTTTTTGCAACGAAAAGTAAAGATTTTTTTATATTTATCTTATTGGATCGGGGTTTAAGAACGATTCTACGCTGAAAACGGCGATCTTATATTAAAAAAATTGTAAATTTCTTCTGTTTGTTCACAAATTCCCATCAAATAGTGATATAATATTTAGGTTAGTTCAGCTACAGCTGTAAATTTTTGTTTTCGGGAGGAAAACGTTTTGATAGAAGTAAAAAATCTTTCAAAGAACTACGGTCCCGTACCTGCGGTAAAGAATATCAGCTTTACTGTTGAGAAGGGATATATCTACGGTTTTCTCGGTCCCAACGGTGCGGGAAAATCCACGACCATGAATATGATCACAGGCTGTCTTGCAACTACTCAGGGCGAGATAACCATAAACGGTCATGATGTGATCGACGATGCTGTCGAGGCTAAGCGCTGCATAGGCTATCTCCCCGAGATACCTCCTCTTTATACTGACATGACTCCCTTTGAATATCTTGAGTTTGTGGGAATGGCAAAGGGCCTTAAAAAGGCGGCTCTTTACGACGGAATTGAAGAGGCAATGGAAAAGACGGGCATCTCCGAGGTTGCAGACCGACTTATCAAGAACCTTTCCAAGGGATACAAGCAGCGTGTGGGCATTGCTCAGGCTATCATCGGAAACCCCGATATCATCATCCTTGATGAGCCTACAGTCGGACTTGACCCGATCCAGATCCTTGAGATACGTACTCTCATAAAGGAGCTTGGCCGGGAGCATACTGTTATCCTTTCCAGCCATATCCTTCAGGAGATCGAGGCTGTTTGCGACAGGGTTATCATGATCTCTAAGGGTAATATCGTTGCCGATGACACCCTTGAGGCGCTCACCGCAGAGGAGAGCCTTGAGGAGGCCTTTGTGCGTCTTGCAGGTGAGAGCCTTGATGCAGGTGCGGCTTACGCTATGGAAAAAGCGGAGGCGGCGGCTGAGGCCGAGGCTGAAAAGGCTGCTCAGAGCACAAAGGGCAAGAAGAAGGTCATCGTTGACAGCGATCTTGGCCCTGCTTATTATTCCGAGGTATATGTTGACGAGGAGCCTGAGGCACTTGATGCCGACGAGGACTCTTCTGAGGATGAGGACGAGGAATATAAGCCCATGTTTTCACAGGAGGATGAGGAATAATGGCTGCAGTATTTAAAAAAGAATTCAAGTCATCTCTTTTTGGTATGACAGGCCCTATCTTTATATTTGCGGTCCTTCTCATACTTGGATTTTTCACAATGTTTTACGTGTTCGTAAACGCTTCCACTCATTTTGAGTATGCCATCGTTGACGGAGCGTTTTGGTCCCTGATCCTTACTCCCGTTCTTACGATGAGAAGCTTTTCCGAGGAGAGAAAATCAAAAACTGACCAGCTTTTGTATTCTCTTCCCATTACGGGCGCACAGATCGTTCTCGGTAAATACCTTGCAATGGTTGCGGTATTTGCAATTCCCTGTGCTGTAAGCGCTGTTTATCCTGTTATCGCATCCTTCTTTGCAGGCGGCGGAATGAATTTTGCTATCTGCTACGGCGCACTTTTGGCGTATTTCCTTCTCGGATGCGCACTTATCGCTGTTTGCATGCTCATTTCCTCTCTCTTTGAGAGCCAGGTGATCGTTGCAATACTCAGCCTTGCCGTAACTCTCTTTCTGAACTTTCTTTCTTCCGTAGTGAGCATTATTCCCACCGATCCCTGGGTGTCAGTGGTTGCTTTGGCGGTAATTGCCCTTGTTGTTGCCTATATAGTATATGCTTCAACAAAGAATTATATTGCAACTGCGGCTGTGGGCGTAGTCCTTCTCGCAGCGATCGCTGTTGTTTACTTCATTGACAGCAATCTCTTCGTCGGACTTCTTGCGAATATGATATCTTCCATATTCATTTTCCAGCCCATTTCCACCTTTGCAAACGGTGTGTTTGACATAACTTGCTTTATATACTATCTCAGCATAGCTGCTCTGTTCGTATTTGTTACGGTGCAGTCCTTTGAGAGAAGACGTTGGAACTGAGGAGGTGTACGGTAATGAAGAATAAAAAGAAATTTATGATCGGCGCATACAGCGTTGGTATTACCGCTGTTGTTATTGCCGTTGTTATTTCACTCAATCTTCTAGTGGGCCAGCTCCCTTCCACTATAACCAAGCTTGACGCAACTCCCGAAAAGATCATTTCCGTGGGAGACGAGTCAAAAAAGATCCTTGATAACGTTGAGTCTGAGATCACTCTTTATCATATCTATCAGGAGGGCTACGAGGACGTTTCCGTTTCCGGAATGCTTGAGAGATATGCCGATGCCTGCAATAAGATAAAGGTAGAGGTGGTAGACCCCGTTTCAAGACCTACGTTTATTCAGGAATATACGGATGCAAGTCTTTCCCAGAACAGCATTATCGTTGTCAGTGAAAAGAGAAGCACTTACGTAAACGGTACCGATTTTTATCAGTATCAGGTACAGCTTGAGGGCTATGAGGGTCAGTTCATGTCCCAGAGCGAATACGAGTATCTCAATCAGATGTACCAGAATTATTACGGTCAGTCCGTTGCCGCAACACCTTACTTCTTTGCGGAAAACGAGATAACACGTGCCATCGATTACGTTTCTCACGAGGAGCTTCCCGTGGCTTACAGCCTTGCAGGTCACGGAGAGACCGCTTTAAACTCCGGCGCTATAGGAGCGCTCTTCTCTGATGAAAACGTAGAGCTTAAGGATCTTGAGCTTGCGGCAGGCGAAACTGTTGCAGTTCCTGCAGACGCTGAGGCTCTTATTATAAACATTCCTCAGGCAGATCTTTCCGAGGCAGAAAGAGATGCTGTTATCGCATATCTTGATGAGGGCGGACAGGTGATACTCAACACCTACGTTGCCGCCTATTCCGCAGAGACTATGCCCAATCTTGCGGCAGTTTGCTCACACATGGGCCTTAAGGTTGTTGAAAATTACGTTTTTGAAA
>JAFQNM010000207.1 GCA_017395885.1 Clostridia bacterium
ATTAGCCAAAAGGAGCTGCTCGAAAGCATAGGTATTACACCAAATATGAACTCATAAAAGCCAAACAGCTCGGAGATCGTTGTGACCTCGGAGCTGTTTTCATCTGTATATAAAGAAAAATCCGACCATCTTTTGGATGATCGGATTTTCTCTTGTCCCGTACCGGCTTTCACCCATTGGTCAATTTTTGTCCCTTTGAGCGAAAAAGCTTAGCTTTTCAAGGCTTTTTATCTTTTGGTCATTCAACCGCTCTGTCGTAAACGATAAAGCTGTAAGAGAAGGGGCGGCTGGCTGTTGAACAGGTAATGCAGGCGTAGCCGCTTGATACAAAGGAAAGCTGAGGTGCTGCCGCAACGCTGACTACAGAATCGTTGCTTGAGGTATACTGAGCTCCTCCCACGGGGGCTGTGTGCATATAGGTCTTGCCTACCTCTACGAGCTCTGCACTATGGCCGCTTGCTCTGTCCTGGCTCGCTCCCTCTGCAAATATGCAAACGGCAATAGCCCTCTGCTCTCCGTCCTGAACGTAGCCTACAAGTGTAACGCCGGGAGATACGGGGATGATCCTTCCGTTCTCATCTACCGTTGCAATTGAGGGCTTGGCAGATTTGTATGTGCCGGCTCCGGTGCTCACGTGGGATTCGGCTCCGTTTATATATCCGTAAGCGTAGCTACTGACCTTAACGGTTGAAAAATCTATATCGAGATCCTCGGGGGCTGTGGGTTCAACGATATCGCTGTCCGTTGTGGTCTCACTTTCCTTATCCTCCTTGTCCTTTGCGCAGGAGCAGAGGAGCATAAGCACTGCAAGCAGTGCGGCTGTAATTTTTATCAGCTTCATGATATTTCTCCTAATTTCGATCATATTCCAAGAATTTTGCAAAGATCTTCCTCTGTAAGAACGGGAATACCAAGCTCGTTTGCACGGTCAAGCTTTGATCCGGCAGCCTCTCCCGCAACAACGAAGGAGGTCTTTTTTGAAACGCTGCCGGAAACCTTTGCACCCTTTGCCTTGAGAAGCTCGGTGGCCTCACTGCGGGTAAGCGTTGAGAGGGCTCCGGTCAAAACAAAGGTCTGACCCTGAAGATCGGTTTCTATCTCGCGAACTGCTTCATCTGTTTTGACGCCGCTTGCACTGAGCCTGTCCACAAGGGCTCTTGTTTCAGGCAGTGCAAAGAACTCGCAAAGTGTTTTTGCCATTACCTCGCCAACGTCCTCAACACGGAGCAGGTCCTCCTCGGTTGCATCAAACAGGGGGTAGATGCCGCCGAATACACCTGCAATGGACTCACTTGCCGCCTCTCCGATGTGGCGAACTCCGAGAGCAAAGAGTAGCTTGGCTCCGCCTCTCTCCTTTGAGCGCTCAATGGCCTCCAGCAGATTATCTGCAGAAAGATCGCCCATTCCGGAAAGTCCGGCAATGTCCTCCTTTTTCAGGGTATATATATCGGCAACGTCAGCAATAAGGCCTGCATCAAGCAAAAGCTTAACGGTTCTGGGGCCCATACCGTCAATACCCATGGCAGGCTTTGATGCAAAGTGGGTAATACGTCTCTCAAGCTGAGCGGGGCAGGCGGCGTTGATGCAGCGAATGGCACCGGCCTCGCAAAGGCCGTCTCCGTCCTCGGCGCTGTCATATACAAGCCTTCCTCCGCAGGAGGGGCAGGTATCGGGAAAACGGAAGGGGATTTCTGTTCCGTTGCGCTTTTCGCTGACAGAGCGAACCACCTCGGGTATAATATCTCCTGCTTTTCTGACCACCACCGTATCTCCGATGCGGATATCTCTTTCACGGATTATATCAATATTGTGGAGAGTGGCTCTTGCAACACTTGTTCCCGCAAGACGGACGGGAGAAAGCTCGGCCGTTGGGGTAAGAACGCCTGTCCTTCCCACCTGAACGGTTATATCCATAAGCTTTGTTTCCTTTTCCTCGGGGGGATACTTATAAGCAATTGCCCACTTGGGAGTGTTTGTGGTCTCACCGAGAAGCTCTCTCTGGCGAAGGGAGTTTATCTTGATAACTGCACCGTCAATGTCGTTGGGCAGAGAGGCTCTCGCCTCGCCAAGTGCTTTGACCGCCCGGAGGATCTCCTCCTCGCTTTCAGTAACGGCAAGAAGGTCGATAACGGAAAAGCCAAGCTCCTTCATTCGCATAATCGTTTCGGAATGTGTTTTGGGTGCTCTGCCATCCTCCCAGAGGTCGCCTACCTGGTGGTTGAATACGAAAATATCAAGGCCTCTCTTGGCGGTAACGGATGAGTCAAGCTGCCTTAGAGATCCGGCTGCGGCGTTTCTGGGGTTTGCCCAGAGCTTTTCGCCGGCCTCCTCCTTTTCGCGGTTAAGTCGCTCAAACTCGGCCTTGGGCATATACACCTCTCCGCGAACGGTTATGGATAGGGGTGAGGGGATGCTTTTCGGTATGGATCTAACGGTGAGAAGATTTGCGGTAACGTCCTCACCCTCTTCGCCTCCGCCTCTGGTAGCTCCCAGAGTAAAGGCTCCGTTCTCGTAGGTGAGGCCAACGCTGAGACCGTCTATCTTGGGCTCAACGGTAAATTCCACCCTTTCCTCACCCATTTCGGCAAGTGCCGATTTTGTTTTTTCTACAAATGCAGAAATTTCCTCAAAGGAAAACACGTCAGTGAGAGATCCCATTTTAACCGGATGGCGAACCTTTTTGAATTTGTCGGAAGCCGTTCCGCCTACTCTATGGGTTGGGGAGAGCTTCGTATCCAGATCAGGATATTGTGCCTCCAGCTCATTAAGCTCCTTGTAGAGCATATCGTAATCGTAGTCAGATATTTCAGGCTCGTCGTTATCATAGTAAAGCTTTGAATGATAGGCAATTGCCTTTCTTAGCTCGGCAATTCTTTTTTCAGCATCAGCTCTGTTCATTTTTGCCTCCGAATCTTCAATATATATAATTATACCACCTATACAGGCTCATTACAAGAAATAATTTACCAAAATCTATTGACAAAAGCGGGGGAGAGCAATATAATGAACATATGAACAGTTATTCATATGTTGCAAAGGAGGCAAAATATGACAGAACAGCATCTTGACGATTTTGAAGGCGTTAAGGCAGCTCTCCCCGATGATGAGATGCTATACGACCTTGCAGAGCTGTATAAGATATTCGGAGATACTACCAGGATCAAGCTGCTTTATATCCTGTTTGAGGGAGAAATGTGTGTTCAGCATATGGCAGAGCTGCTTAGTGTTTCCCAGTCTGCAGTATCCCATCAGCTGAGGATACTGAAGGGCTCCCGACTTGTGCGCTACCGAAGAGAGGGAAAAACAGTTTATTACTCTCTTGCAGATGACCACGTCCGCCAGATAATCGAGTGCGGCACAGAGCATATAAATGAGTGAAAGAGGATGCAAAGAGGATGCAGAAGCTTCAAATAAGGGATTTAATTTACGACTGTAAAGTTGCTTAATTTTTAAAATCAGCTTGAAGAAAAAAGGATTTATTACAAGCTCAGCAAAGTCAGAGAAGCTGTAATGGTAGATATAGCCGCTCTCTTTGAAAAGCACTCACTTTAATAAATAGCATTACAAATTTGGCTTCACGTGCAGATGGGCGGACGACCAATGGTCGCCCCTACGACAGAGCAAGTGCGAACACACCGATAGACCGAATTTGAATGGCGATTCGACGATATTAAAAAAAATAAAAAATACACCAAAAGATAAAAAGGAGAAATTACCATGATCAAAACATTCAGACTTTCAGAGATAGACTGCCCCGTATGCGCAGGAAAGGTGCAGGATCTTATTGCCGCCATTGACGGCGTCAAGATGGCGAGAGTAGATTTTCTTGCCCTCAAGCTTA
>JAFQNM010000208.1 GCA_017395885.1 Clostridia bacterium
AATTGATGCCAAAAGAGCTTTATTTCTCTCAATAATATGGCCGATGCTAATTTCAAGCCTATCTGTAGCCGAAGCAACAGCCATTCTTCTGTCCTCAATGGTGTTCATCGGTGAAGCCAGCGGACGGGATTTCTCAAGTTGCGAAAGATGCTCTCTCAGATATTCAAACCGTTTTCCGAGTATTGCGCTCTCACGTGACACTATATTCTGAAATTTTTGCTTAAGCTCAAGTATATCGGGAACTGCGATCTCTGCCGCAGCACTTGGTGTGGGTGCTCTCTTATCGGCAACAAAATCACAGATAGTAAAATCAGTTTCGTGACCTACGGCAGATATTACGGGAATGTGGGATGCTGCAACTGCTCTTGCAACGAGCTCACTGTTAAATGCCCACAGATCCTCAATGGAACCTCCTCCACGTCCGACTATAAGAACATCTGCCATATTGCTTTTATTAAAATACTCAATTCCCCCGGCAACGCTTGCAACAGCTCCGTCTCCCTGTACGAGAGCAGGATAAACTATTACCTCTGCATATGGGAATCGACGCTTACACACGTTTATAATATCTCTGACCGCAGCACCTGTGGGAGAAGTTACAACACCCACTCTGGACGGGATCTTCGGAAGAGGCTTCTTTCTCTCTTCGGCGAAAAGCCCCTCAGACTCAAGCTTCTTTTTCAGCTGCTCATAGGCAATATAGAGTGAGCCGACTCCTTCAGGCTCCATAGAATCGCAGTAAAGCTGGTATGCTCCATCGCGAACAAAGGTAGATACCCTGCCATGTGCCGTTACCTTCATTCCGTTTTCAGGCCTGAATCCCAGCGAAAAAGCGCTGGCACGGAACATAACGCATTTCAGAGCTCCGCCCTCATCCTTTAGGGTGAAGTATAGATGCCCGGAGGAATGAGCCTTGTAGTTTGAAATCTCGCCCTTGATGTATATATCAGTAAGCGGAGGATTAAGGTCAAAAAGATCCTTTATGTATTCATTCAGCTCCGTTACGGTCAGCGCCGACGGAAACCGCATATTGCTTATATCCATAGGCGCCTCCTTTACGTCTTATATTTCTTTCAGGTATGTTTTTCCGGTAAGCAGCGCCGTACCTGCGGCATTATCTGCAGAAAAGGCAGGAAGAGCAAATGAGCCGTAGGCCGAAAGCTCTTCCTTGATTATACCGCAGCTCATAACGCCGCCGGCATATACTATTGGAATGTCCTTGTATTCACAAAGAAGATTCTCCGTTAGCTTAAGGAGAGTTCTTTTAACGAAATCTATAACAAATGCTGCAACCTCTTCGGCAGGTGCACCTTTGTCATAAAGGGCGCAGGCCTTATTCTCAAGTCCGGAAAGATTGCATGAAAGACCGTTGACACATATTTTCTCCTTTGAGGGCCTTACATTGCAACGGCGTGCCAACTTTTCGAGAGCCGCACCTGCGGGAAAGCGAAGACCCATATATACACCGGCACGGTCAATTGCCTGGCCTGCGTTTATATCAAGAGTTCCTCCTATCCTGTCAACCTCAAAGGGACGACCGTCCTTGCCGGGTGTGCACAAAAGAATATCTGTAGTACCTCCGGAAACATGAAAAGCCGCAAAAGGCTTTCCAATGAGATGAAGCGACTCGGAAGAATACAAGGCAGACATAATATGTCCGCACTGATGAGAAAAGGTGAACAGCTCACAGCCTGCACCAAGCTGAAGAGCGGATGCAGCCGATACACCGGCAAGGAAGCACGGCATATACGAGCCTTCTCTGTCTGTGGGTCTGGCAGAAACGCCAACGGCAACTATTTTCTCTCCCGAAACGGAATCTCTTGCTTCTGAAAGAAGACGAGGAAGCTGTACCGTATGATGAAATACAGCATCGCTCTGTCTGAGACCTCGCTCACCCTCCTTAACAGGAAGCGGAGCTTTAAGATTTGCAATAACGTTACCGTTTGAATCACAAACAGCTACTGAGGTAGTATAGTTACTTGTATCTATACCCAAAAACACTCCGGACAATTTATTCACCGTCCGCTATCTTTCCCTTGGCTCTTGCTATTTTGTTAAGAATACCGTTTATGAATCGGGGAGCCTTGCCGTCATCGTAAACCTTTGCGATCTCAACAGCTTCGTTGATGCAAGCCTTTGGAGGAACATCTGTATAAAGCATTTCACCTACAGCCATCCTGAGAAGAGCTTTTGTTACAGCAGTCATTCTGGAGAGCTTCCAGTTCTCTGCCGACTCTGTTATTACGGCATCGATCTCCTCAATATTTTCCGCGCAGATAAAGAAAAGACTTTTGGAAAAATCGCTTCCCTTGCAATCTCTTGCACCGAGAGAGCGCTCATATATTTCTTCCTTCGTTTCATTTCTGTGAAAATCAGCCTCGTACAAAAGCTCAAATACACATATTCTGCTTTCTCTTCTTGTCATAATCACACCGTGCTTTCCTAAATTTCGAATGTTTCAGCTATGAAAAACATCTCGGATATACCACTTTACATTACGTAAAATTACACATATATACTTATTCTACATTATATCAAAATCCATATGTGTTGTCAATGAATAATGCTTATAATATTCACACATTTATTCATCTCAAAACGAAATTAAACCTTGAAATTATGCTGTATCCGTGGTACTATATGTTTACTAAGTAAAGTTGAGGTTTTTATGAAAAACAAACTATCTGTTAAGGACACACTAAAAAACGGATGTGTGATATTCACGGTAATAACCGTTATCTCCTATGCCTTGGGACTGCTTCTTTCCGGCAAGGATAATCCCTTCATTCCAACTCTCACGTGGATAATCCTTTTTCTGATTTTCTCGCTGGTGCTTGCATTTGCAAACATTATTCTGAAAAATCCCGGATATTCACTGGGTATTAGGCTTGGCCTTCACTTTCTTGCAACTGCTTCCCTCTATTTTGTAGTTGTTGTTCTTTGCGGAGGATTTATCAGAAACGGTGCGCAGACGCTTATTGCATTAGTACTCTTTGTTATTCTGTACGGCTTGTTTGCAATTTTATATGCGATACTTTCCTCCGGCAAAAAGAAAAAGAAAAACAAAAAAGAAAAATACGACTCAATGTTCAGCTAAGAAAAAAGCACCTGAATGCAGGTGCTTTTTTCTCATTTATCCTCAGAGATCAGTATACGAACTGCCTCTATGGCAGTTTTTATGGCCAATGATGTATCCTCTCTTCTTTCCGTTGGCATTGAGGTACCGGCAAGCTCCTGATTCCACACGCAATGGAACACGGCTCCGGCTCTCAGTCTGCGTACGGAGCTGACTATAAACAAGGTTGAGCTCTCCATCTCAGAGGCAAGGCATCCTCCCCTTTTCCATGCATCCCATTTTGCAAGGAGCTCTGACGAATTCGGCATACTTTCAGGCTCATGCTGTCCGTAAAAGCTATCCTTAGCCTGAACTACACCGAGATGGTTTCTTGCCCCAAGCTTTTCGGCAGCTGACGAAAGTGCTTTTGTAACTTTAAAATCGGCAACTGCAGGAAATTCAATAGGCATATACTCTTTGCTGGTGCCATCCATCCTGATTGCACCCGTTGCAATAACAATGTCTCCGGGCTCAACACAGGGCTGCATTCCGCCACAGGTGCCTACTCTGATAAAGGTATCAACACCGATCCTTGCAAGCTCCTCAACGCATATTGCGCATGAAGGACCACCAATACCTGTTGATACGACAAGAACCCGCTCGCCATCCAGATATCCGAGATAGGAGTTATATTCTCTGTTAAGCATGATCTGCTTAGCATCATCAAGATAGGATGCGATCTTCTCAACTCTACCGGGATCTCCGGGAATGATAGCATATTTTGCCTTATGCTCTTCTGTTAGCTTAATATGATACTGCATAATTACCCCTTAATCTATTCAGAAATAGTCTCCGGCGAAAAACTGCCAGGAAGAAGCTGTGCCAAGGTGAAAACCTCATATTCATTTTCAGAGGAGGCGCATATTATCTGAAAATCAGGCAAGCAGAATTCAGCCATTACCTGTCTGCAAACGCCGCAAGGCATAAACAAGCCGGTGACACTTCCGCCCTTGCCTCCCACAACGGCTATTTTAATAAAGGAACGTTCTCCTTCGCTGACAGCCTTAAAAAAGGCTGTTCTCTCTGCACAGTTTGTCGGTCCGAATGCCGCATTTTCTATATTACAGCCGGTATACACCCTTCCGCTCGCAGAAAGAAGCGCTGCACCAACCGTGTATCCGGAATATGGTGAATATGATTTTTTCATTGCGGCAAATGCCGAATCAAGCAATTCTCTGTTGTTCATTTGGCAATCTCCGAAAATATACTGCTTCCGCTAATTTCTGCAGTTGACGAAAAATACTCGCAAATTGTTTTTCCTATAGTGCAAAAGCCTTCTTTCGTACCGAGATTCTTTGGCTTTATACAATCGCCAAATATTATAAGTGGTACATATTCCCTTGAGTGATCGGTGCTTTCTGCATAGCCGGGATCACACCCATGATCGGCAGTTATTATAAGAAGGTCATCTTTTCTCATCAAGGGGATGAGCTCGTTAAGCCACAGATCAAATTCCTCCAGGGCGTTTGCATAGCCCTCGCTGTTGTTTCTGTGTCCGTACAGCATATCGAAATCCACAAGATTTACAAAGCACAGGCCGTTGAAATCTCTTTTTGCATATTCCAGAGTTTTGGCCATACCATCTGTGTTTCCATTGGTATAAACATGCTCTGTTATTCCCTTACCAAGAAAGATATCGTTGATCTTACCGACTGCTATTGTATCATAGCCGTTCTCGGACAATACATCAAGCATCGTTCTCTTGGGAGGTTCGATAGAAAAATCGTGTCTGTTGGAGGTTCTTACAAACGAGCCCTCCGCTCCAACAAAGGGGCGCGCTATTACTCTGCCGACTCCGTGCTCACCGACAAGCATTTTTCTTGCGATCCTGCAATACTCATAGAGCGTTTCTACAGGAACAATGTCTTCGTGAGCGGCTATCTGAAAAACGCTGTCTGCTGACGTATAAACAATAAGATCTCCGGTTTTCAGGTGCTCTGCGCCGTAATCCTTTATTACCTCTGTTCCCGAATACGGCTTATTGCAAATGACCCCTCTTTCTACCTTCTCAGAGAATTCATCAATTATTTCATCAGGAAAACCGTTAGGATAAGTGGGTAGCGGTCTTTCAGATACGATACCTGCTATTTCCCAATGCCCGATCGTTGTATCCTTTCCCTTCGAAAGCTCAGCAAGCCTGCATACAGCTGCCGCAGGTCTATTATCGCAGTCTTTTTCAAGATCTACGCCGTCAATACTGAACAGACCGAGCCTTTTTAAGTTGTCAAGTCTGCATTTTCCTGTTTTATATACAGAGCGCAGTGTATTAACGCCAACGTCCCCATATTCCTCGCTATCAGGCATCGCTCCGATACCCAGGCTATCCAGAACGATCAAAAATACTCTTTTCATATTCTACACACCTTTATGTTCAATCCACAGGCTGCAGCTCAGGAAGCTTTTCAAACTCCACAGCGCTGTCAAGCGCAAGCTCCATCATTGCGGTAAACGTTTTCTCTCGGCTCTCAGCATCAAGCGCGCTAAAGGGAGGATAAAGGATATCTGATATAGTGCAAATGGCAAGGGCTCTCATTCTGAGCCTCATAGCAGTACAGTACAGAGCCGCCGCTTCCATTTCTACTGCAAGGCATCCCATTTTGCCCCATCCGGATGATGGAAAAGAATCATCATAAAATGTATCTGATGAATAAAGATTACCTATATGGAGCTTCTGCTCCTTTGTATCGGCTACTCTTTTGGTTATCTCAAGAAGTGAATAATCACAAATGGGGGCGATAGTACCGTTCATATTATACTGTGCAGGAAAATTGGAATTTGTGCAGGCGCCCATTCCAACGACTATGTCTCTCAAGGCTACAGATTCGTTGATCGCTCCTGCGCTTCCGATTCTAATGATATTCTGAACTCCAAAATACTTATAAAGCTCATAGCTGTATATTCCGATGGATGGCATACCCATTCCGCTTGCCATAACGGAAACCTTCACGCCCTTATAGTATCCGGTATATCCGTTAACTCCACGTACACCGTTTACAAGAACAGCATTCTCAAGAAAATTCTCAGCAATGTATTTTGACCGCAGAGGGTCACCCGGCATAAGAACTGTTTTTCCAAAGCCTACGGTACATCCCTTAGGATCAATATGCGGTGTTCTGTTCATTTTTTACTCCCTTCTCTTCTGATTTAACGAGCTTTACGATTCTGCTTGTTCCCAATCTTGAAGCACCGAGCTTCATAAAATCCTCAGCATCCTTCAATGATGAGATTCCGCCGGCTGCCTTAATCTTAAGTCCGGGTGCCACGTGAGCCGCAAACAGTTCAACATCGTGAAGGGTGGCACCTGCTGTTGAAAATCCGGTGGAGGTTTTTATATAATCTGCTCCCGAATCGGAAACGATCCTGCACATTCTGATCTTTTCATCATCGGTAAGCAGGCAGGTTTCTATAATAACCTTGAGAAGCTTGCCCTTGCAAGCATCCTTGACCCCTCTTATCTCATCTAGAACAAGATCGTCCTTACCGTCCTTGAGATGACCGATATTGATGACCATATCTATCTCATCAGCGCCGTTTTCAACCGCATCGGAGGCCTCAAAACACTTCACCTCTGTTGTTGAGTAGCCGTTGGGAAAGCCTATAACCGTGCAGATCGGGAGCCTCTCTCCAACGTATTCCTTTGCCATTCGTACATACGAAGCAGGAATACAGCAGGAGGCACATCCGTATCTGATACCGTCATCAAGAATCTCTTTTATCTCCGACCATGTAGCAGACTGAGAAAGGAGCGTATGGTCGACTGCGGCAAGTATTGCTTTAATATCCATTTTTTCACCTCATAATTTCGAAAAATATATGTACTAAGAAATTTTAACCTCAATGCCGTTTTTGAGAAATGCTTCTCTCCAGCGCTGTTTATCTGCATCATCTGCATCCTTGCTTCTGAAAACAGAGTCTTTTCCCAGGCGCTCTGCCTTGGCAATTCCAAATGTATGATAAGGCATCAGCTGTGCATATCTGTATTTTCCTTTGTTTTCCAGAAGAATACGGCAGGCTGCGGCTATATCCTCATCACTGTCATTAAGTATAGGTATCATAGGAAGCCGTATTATAACATCGGCACCGTTATCGAAAAGGAAATTAAGATTATCCATAATATGCTCATTACCGACTCCTGTCAGTCTCTTATGCTTCTGTGAATCGACACATTTGATATCAAAAAGGAAAACGCAATTTCTCTCAACTGCTCTTTTGTAAAAATCTACGGAGCCTATTCCACAGGTTTCAATAAACACAGATATACCCTCTGATGCTGCAATATCGATCAGCTCAAGGGCAAATTCCGCCTGCATTGACGGCTCTCCTCCGGAGAGGGTCATTCCACCGCCCGAGGTCTTATAATATATCCTGTCCTTCAGAACCTCTGTCATTACCTCCTCAGCGGTCATTTCCTTTCCGTATATCTCGTTAGCTCCCATAAGGCAATTATGCACACAATTGCCACATAAAACACACTCTGAGCGCGAAATTACTACCCTTCCGTCAACAATGGCTCTTCCCTTGCATTCCGAGAGGCAACGCCCGCAAAGACTGCATTTATCACTGTTATAAGACATTGACGGTTTTACATCCAATCCCTCGGGATTATGACACCAAATGCATCTTAAAGGACATCCCTTTAAAAAAACTGTTGTTCTTATGCCGTCACCGTCGTGAAGACAATATCTCTGTATATTAAAAACTGTTCCCACAATATTACCAAGCCTTTCACTCTTTATTATATTTTACAATATATAATCTGAGATTACAAGTAAATACTTAATATAATTTCTCATTTTAAAGTTTGATGTTATTATCAGAAACATATTTAATAACCAAATTAATTTATAACGATAATTAACAGATTTTTTATCATTAGTACTTTACAAATCAGTACTCAATGAGTTAAAATAGCTTAGTATTTTTATGAAAGCTGGTATGTTTATGAGCATAAGAATCGGTATATTTGGCTACGGCAATCTCGGCCGAGGAATTGAAAGCGCCATAAGGCAGAATCCCGATATGGAGCTGGTGGCGTTTTTCACCAGAAGAGATCCCGCATCTCTCGTTACCAAGACACCCGAAGTACCCGTATATCATATAGACAACGTTTTGAACTTCAAAAACGATATAGACGTTATGATCCTTTGCGGCGGAAGCGCAACAGATCTGCCTGTTCAAACGCCCAACCTTGCTCGCCACTTCTGCGTTGTTGACAGCTTCGATACTCACGCCTCCATACCTGAACACTTCAATGCAGTTGACAAGGCTGCTGCTGAAGGTGAAAAAACGGCTATGATCTCTGTTGGCTGGGACCCCGGTATGTTTTCCCTCAACAGACTTTATGCGGGTGCTATCCTTCCTGAGGGTAAGGACTATACCTTCTGGGGCAAGGGCGTAAGCCAGGGCCATTCAGATGCAATACGCCGTATAGAAGGAGTTCTTGATGCCAAGCAGTATACGATTCCCGTTGAGGAAGCTCTAACCGCAGTTCGCTCCGGAGCAGAGCCTTCTCTTTCCACACGCCAGAAGCACACCAGAGAGTGCTACGTTGTTGCTGAAGACGGAGCAGATCTTGACAGGATCAGAAGAGATATCTGCGAAATGCCCAATTACTTTGCAGATTATGACACAACAGTTCATTTTATAAGCCGGGAGGAGCTTATCCGCGATCATTCCGGTATTCCTCACGGTGGATTTGTTATAAGAACCGGAAAGACCGGACTTAACAAGGAAAACAGCCATGTTATCGAGTACAGCCTAAAGCTCGATTCAAACCCTGAGTTTACCGCTTCTGTCATAGTTACATTTGCTCGTGCGGTATACAGACTATACAATGAAGGCTGCTACGGATGCAAAACTGTTTTTGATGTTCCCCCTGCTCTTCTCAGTCCTCTTTCAGCCGAGGAGCTTCGCAAAAAGCTGCTTTGATCCAATAAAAAAGATGCCGAACGGCATCTTTTTTATTGGATTATACACGCCTGTTCATATACCAGGCTATGGCTGTTTTCTACGTCCTCTATAGGATACTCGATGACACCTCTGATGGGGTCACAAAAGATATAGGTCGTATCTGTATATCCGATCATTACAAAGCAATGAGAATGATTTCGCCATATGACCTCACTATCATCCTCAAGATATACAGTACCGAAGATTTCCGGATCGGCATCCATATAGGTCGTTCCCCAGAAAATCACCGGAGTCCCCCCGTCTATATACTCTCTGTACTTAATGAACGTCCTTCCGCTTACGTCAGATACGGCTCTGAATTCATTAATGGAATTGAAATAGCTCTCTGCAGTATTCACTATACATGGAGCATAGCAACCCACGCCAAGGTCTCTCGGATTTCCGAGATAGAAATAGAAAGGGTCATCACCGTAAGTGGAAAAATATCCTCTGGGCAGGTGCTCATCAATAAGCTCATCCGTTGTGACATCGTACCCCAGATATTTCAGCACCATCGTGAGACACACGACCTCACATCCGTTAGGATAGGATGGCATCTGCAGGATGCATTCCATATCTATGAGAGAACGGTCTCCCGTTCCGTGTTCAAATCCGAATTCTCTTGATTGGTGGGCAAAGCACATATAGCAGTATCTCAGCTCAGCGCCTGTTGTTATCAGAGAAGCAGGTCTTGTCAGTATCCACTCCTGCCACATATGATTGCAGTAAAGATCTCCGCCGATTATTTCATAACCGTCATGAAACAGATATATGCTCATATCAGTTGTTTCCTCGGCTGTTGTTATTTCCGACACGCTATCGGTTAAAGATGCAGGATTCTCTGTATCCTGCACGGCGGATGAATTATATTTTAAAAGATAGGGTGCGCAGACAACAACACAGCAGGACAGCGCCAGTGCGCCAAGAACAGCTACAGCACCCCATGAAAAGCTAAAGGATTTTTTCAATGCAAACTCCCTGCGTAAGTGACATATTATGACAAAGCATTACGATTATTATAATCCCTGCAACAGAATTTGTAAAGTAAAAATGCAAGAAAAACCGCAATCCGTAAAGATTGCGGTTTCAATTTATCTGTCTTCTCGGAAATAGTTAATGCCGAGAGCTGCGGGAAGGCCGCTGCTGCCCCTTTTATTCCTGATAGACGTTACAATAAGAACGATTGCAGTTACTATAAAAGGTAATGCCTGATAAAGCTGAGTGGGAATTGCCGCAAGCCAGCCAAGGGCTCCGGGGAACGCATTTGCAAGGCTTGTTCCGGATACTCTAAGGGTGTTAAAAAATCCAAACACAAAGGTTCCGAGAATTGCAACTGCGGGGCTCCAGTTCGCAAAAATTACAAGTGCAACCGCGATCCATCCGTAACCGTTGATCCAGCAGCTACTGTTGAAGGAACCGGACATATTAAGTGCCATATAGTATCCGCCGATACCCATAATACCGCATCCAAGGCAGATGTGGATATACTTCATGAGCTTAACGTTAATACCTACGGAGTCTGCAGCGGCAGGGTTCTCACCTACTGCACGAAGCTTAAGTCCCGCAGGAGTATGCTTGAGATACCACCATACTGCTATTGCAATAAGGATACCCAGGTAAACAAAGATATTGTGAGTAAGCAATCCGTATCCTACTACCGGAATATCGGAAAGCAGAGGGATATGTATATCTGCAAAGCCGTTCTTTACGTTCTCTGCCATACCGGGCCAGCCTGTTGCCTTAAGTCCGTTACCTACAAAGAAGTAAATACCGAGGCCGAAAGTAGTAAGAGTAAGACCGGTAATATTCTGGTTAGCCTGTAAAGAAACCGTAAGTACAGCAAAGAGAAGTCCGCAAAGGGCGCCAAGCACAAACGCAGTTACTATACCAAGGCCAAGGCTATTTGCATAGGATCCGCAAATATAGCCAAATATTGCACCGACAGCCATTGTTCCCTCTACACCAAGGTTAAGGCTACCGGATTTTTCTACGATTATTTCTCCCACAGTTCCGTAAAGAAGAGGAATATTGTAAACTATAATATTGTGAATAAAAGAAGAAATTACACCGACTTTATCCATTATTCTTATCTCCCTTCTTAGCACGAACTATGCGGAAACGGATAAAGAAGTCCGCCGCAAGAACAAGGAAAAGTATAGCTCCCTGAAGCATATTTGCAAAGCTGGAGTCAACCTGAGCAAATGTTGACGCAGCAACTGTGGAACCGAACTGAAGCACACAGATCAGAATAGAAACCATAAATATTGCAATTGTATTGAGCTGAGAAAGCCATGCAACGATAATACCTGTCCAGCCAACGTCATTAGTAATGGACGTTGAAAGAACGCCGGATGTGCCTACCTTAAATGCAGCAGCAAGACCAATAAGGGCGGCAGAAAGGAACACTGTACGCAGAATGATCCAGTTAACCTTCATACCGGCATAATGAGCTGTGCCTACACTATCGCCAACAACGGCGATCTCGTAGCCCTGCTTTGTATGCTTGAGATAGACATAAATTAGAATACCTACAATGACCGTGAGAACAACACAGATATTAAGCTGAAATTTCTCGCCCATAGGGATCGCCGGGAAAGAACATATCTCAGAGAAGTTCTGGAACACGGGACGTGCAGAATCAGCGCTCAAAAAGAAATTCCAGTCATCCTTTGTTTCGCTGATAAAGACAAGAACATAGAGAGCCACATAGTTAAGCATCAGCGTCATAAGAGTTTCGTTTGTACCAAACTTAACTTTAAGCAAAGCTACTATAAGTCCATAAAGACCTGCAATTATCATAGCTACTGCACACATGACAACAAGTGTAAGCCACATAGGCAACGCAGGGCCAAACTTGAGTGCAACAAATGCCGCCGCAATCGAACCCATAATAAACTGTCCTTCACCGCCTATATTCCAGAAACGCATTTTGAAGGCAAGAGAAAGAGCTACTGAGGTGAGCACGAGAGGAACGAGCTCCTTCAGAAAGTTCATAAACGTTTTATAAGCAATACGGTTGCCAACGGTGCCCATAGTGAACATCTGATAGTAATACTCAAAAGGATCAACACCAATAGAAAGGAGAACTACGGCACCGAGAACGAGAGCAACAACTATGGCCATAAGATAAAACATACAACGCTTCCAACAGGGGCAATTTTCTCTTTTTACAATATGAAATCCCATAATTATTCCTCCTCTCCCTCTTTTTCACCAAATCGGGTATC
>JAFQNM010000209.1 GCA_017395885.1 Clostridia bacterium
ACATGGGCGATAAGCATTGTTCCGAAGCCAAATGAATCGCTTGATCCCGCCAATCTGCCAACAAATGCAAACAACAGCATAAGCGACACACCGATAACGATCTCAGGACTCATCATAGGAATATTTGTTACAGAGAGAACGCTGCTCTTTATCCACTTATTTCTGATATTATAAATACCTACAGCTGCAACAGTTCCGAGAGCGGTTGCAACAACAGTTGTGGCAAGAGCAAGGATAAGGGTATTCTTCAGAGCCTCCATTGCATCAATGTTATAGAAAAGCTCCTCATACCAATATAGAGAAAATCCTTCAAATGATGCTGTGCTGTTTGAGCTGTTAAAGGAAAACAGCACCATTACAAGAAGGGGGATATACATTACGGCAAATATTATTGCCATATATATTCTTCCTATGTGCTTCATATGATCATGCCTCCCTCTTCATCATCTGAGAATCGGTTCATTATCATGATACATACAACGATTATCACAAGAAGAACTACGGAAACCATAGCACCTATGTTATAAGTTGTTTCCTTCATCATAAGAGTTTCTATAACGTCACCGATAAGGATAACTCCGGCTCCTCCCAGCTTCTGGGAGATATAGAAAGTACTGACGCAAGGAACAAACACCATAGTAAGACCGGATACGATACCGGGCATACTAAGAGGCAGGATTATCCTGAAAAATCTGGAAAAGCCGTTAGAACCAAGGTCTGAAGATGCTTCAAGCACTGCAGGATCTATCTTTGAAAGAACGGAAACGAGAGGAAGCACCATATAGGGAAAATAATTATAAATAAGGCCGAAAATAACGGCTCCAGGCGTTCCCCAAAGCTCCAGCTTATCCAATCCTACCATAGTAAGAACGTTATTGATAACTCCATTCTTTTCAATAAGTATGGAAATGGAGTTTGTCAGGATAAGCATATTCATCCACAGAGGAAGCATTACGAGCATCATAATGATCTTCTGCGTCGTTTCGTTGCACCTTGAAACGAAATATGCAAAGGGATAGGCTACAAGAAGAATAATTACCGTTGCAATAAATGCATAAAGAAACGAGTAAAGTATACTGTCCTGATAGCTGCCAAGTTCCTTAAAATTAGCAAGTGTGAAGTTTCCGTTTGCATCTGTGAAGGCATAGTATCCCACAATGAACATCGGGACTACCATAAATATCACGGCCCAAAGCATATAAGGCAAGTTGAGAAACGTTGCACCGTTTGCTTTTTTTACGTGACCGAGAGGAACCTTTGATCTGGTTTTGCTCATTCTTCGTCCTCCTCGGGAAGCTCACCGATAGTATCCATTTCCTCGGAGAAGGAGCTATAATCGCCGTAACGTCCGGAATACTCGGACTTTTTCATAACGTGAATAGCATCGGGATCGATGGAAAGACCAACCGTTTCTCCCTCGCCGCAATAGTCTGTGGTCTGTATCATCCACTTGAACCCGCAGATATCAATAATTATCTCGTAATGTACACCGAGAAATGTTACGCTGGTAACAACTCCGGTGAGCATTCCATTGGAGGGTGGAACAATATCAACGTCCTCAGGACGGATAACTATATCGACCTGCTCTCCCGGCTCAAAGCCTGCATCAAGACAATCAAAGGTATGACCTGCAAATTGTGCTCTGTAGTTACAGGGCATAACTCCGTCTATAATATTGGACTCTCCGATAAAGTCTGCAACAAAGGCATTGACGGGCTCGTTATAAATATCTGTGGGAGAGCCTATCTGCTGGATCTTTCCGCCGTCCATAACCACAACGGTATCGGACATGGAAAGCGCCTCCTCCTGGTCATGGGTAACGAATATAAAGGTTATGCCAAGAGCCTTCTGAATGTTTTTGAGCTCCTTTTGCATATCCTTACGAAGCTTCAGATCGAGAGCCGCAAGAGGCTCATCAAGAAGAAGAACCTGCGGGTGGTTGATAAGAGCTCTGGCAATGGCAACTCTCTGCTGCTGTCCTCCGGAAAGCTTCGCCACACGGCGGTGACCAAATCCCTCAAGATTCACAAGCTTGAGCATTTCGTTAACGCGCTCCTTGATCTCGTTTTTGGGAACGTGGCGAACCTTGAGACCGTATGCAATGTTATCAAAAACATTGTAATGAGGAAACAGCGCATAACGCTGAAAAATGGTGTTCACCTTACGCTTGTGAGGTGGAACACCATTGATTAACTTAGAATCAAAGTATACTTCCCCCTCGTCAGGATCCAGAAAACCTGCTATTATGCGGAGCGTTGTTGTTTTACCGCAGCCGGATGCACCCAACAGCGTTACAAACTCTCCGTCAGCGATAGACAGATTGAGGTCATCAAGAATCTTTTCTCCGTCAAAAGAGACAGAAATACCTTTGAGCTCTATGAGCTTATTTGTTTTTTCCATTTTGC
>JAFQNM010000210.1 GCA_017395885.1 Clostridia bacterium
CAGCTTTCGCACTCGTACTTAACTGCAGTATGATCGGGAGAATAGCCGTTTTCTTCAAGAATGGCCCTGCGCTTTTCTCTCAGCTCATCGTTTCTTGCTCTTATGGCGGCAACCTTTTTATCGGTATCTCCACCGCTCATCATAGCCACCAGTATTTCTGCGCCTGTCATGGACAGCACCTCATCTATCTTTTTTACCTCGGGGAGTCTTGCATGAACGGCCATAAGCCTCTGAGCTCTCTCTCGCTCTGCGGCCTCTCTTTTGTTTCTGAATATATCCTGGGCTTCCTTGTAATAGTTTTTTTCCATTACTTAGAGCTCCTTTCCAAACCAATTATTCTTCATTGCCGTAGGAGCGGCGAAGAGATGCCTCAAAGAAATCATCCGTTTCAAAGCTTCCCTTTTTATCCTTGGCCTGCTCCTTATCGTGACGGTACTGAGCCATTGCGGCATCTACCTCCTCAATGGTGGTATAGCCGCTTGCGTGCCATCTCTCAAGAACGGCATTGCAATAGGGTATAGATGCATTTCCCGTATTTTCAACGGTCACCTCATAGGCTCTCTCGATCATTGCCAAAGGCATCTGCCATTTTCCTACCCAGCATTCAAAGGCTTCCTTTTCCTTTTTAACGAGAGCTCTCTTACCTATGCCGAAAAGCTTTCTCAGAGGCTTGTCCATCTGAGCCGCCGCTTCTATTGCGCTCAGGTGTGAATCAAGCTCCTCATATCCCAGAATTCCGTCATCAAACAGGCCTATCGCCAGCTTTTCAACGTATCTGAGCGACTTTTTGCTCATCTTTTCGCAGTGAGCAAAAAGAAGCATTATATATTCCGGCTCAAGCTTGAGATAATCAAGCAAGCCAACTACTATCTCCACCTCGGCCATATTGAACATTTTTCCCATATACTGCTGGCAGGCCGCAAGCAGGTCGCTTATCTTATTCTTCTCAATATATTCTGCTATCTCCTCGGAGGTATATCTGGGAAGCTGAGATGCGCCGCCTATGGCCTTTGGGCGCTTGACGGTAACGTTGCTCTCGCTCTTTGAGCCTTCCGCACCGGAGGCAACAGATTTTTGCGCTGTCTTCTTCTCCTGCACGGATCTTTCATATCCCTCGCAGGCAATGGCTCCCGCCTTTATCCAATACTCAATGGCATGGTTAAAGCTTTTTTCAGTTATATTAAGTATCTCTGCCGCTTCCTTGGCATCGAACTGAGTATTTGCAAGTATGTAAAGCAGGACCTTGAGGCGTGTTCCTCCCGCATCTGAAAGTCTCTCCATTACGGGAGACGCAGGTACTATAACGCAAGGCCCCTCGATTATCGGTTTTATTTTCATAAGCTGTTCCTTAGCTTTATCAAAATTTTATCTGAAGGGTATTTTTTCTGTTTTTTTCATCGGCATATGCCGTTTTTATACTAACCATTTGCATAAAACCCGAAACCCTTGATTTTATTGAGTTTTCCACACCTTGTTGAAAACCTTGTTGAAAACTCTTTCGGCATTTGTATGAAACGGTTTTTATTTGCCATTTGCAAATTTTAGTGAGACAGTTGTATAAATGGACGATATTGTACTAAAAAGACACAAAATTTCGGGAAATATCAGATTCTGAAAACTGCCTTTGCCGCCTCTGCACCCTCGCCGGATGCATATGCATTAAGGTCTGTCGTTCCGCGGACTCCGTCCATATACTCGTAATATGCCTGGGCGCCCACCATTGCGCCGTTATCTCCGCAAAGAGAAAGAGGCGGCATATAAAGCTTTACGCCCTTTTTGTCGCAAAGAGCCTGTATTCCCTCTCTGAGGTGGGAATTTGCGGCAACTCCTCCTGCAAGGACCAGCCTCTCGCAGCTTGTTTCATCTATTGCAAGCTCAAGCTTTTTGCATATTCCCTCTACCACAGCCTCTGTAAAGGCACAGGCTATCTCTGCCATTTCATCGTGAGGGATCATGCCCTTATCGGGAATATTCATCTTCTGACGAAGATTATGGATATGGTTTACTGCCGCAGTTTTAAGTCCGCTGAAGGAATAATCAAAGGTATCGTCATTAATGGCAGGAGAAGGAAATCTGATCCTTTCAGATTTTTGGCGTTTGCCTGTATTTCTCGCCTCAAAGCCCTCTCTTGCAAGAGCATCCATTGCAGCGCCTCCCGGATATGTAAGGCCCATTACTCTGCCTACCTTATCAAAGGCTTCTCCCGCTGCATCGTCTCTCGTTGAGCCTATCTCCTCATATTCTGCAGGAGTGGGCACAGAATAAAGCGAGGTGTGTCCTCCCGAAACCACGAGAGAAAGAAAGGGAGCTTCAAGTTCGGCACTTGTAAAATACGCTGCTGCTGTATGAGACCTGATATGGTCAACGGGCACAAGAGGTACACCGAGAGAAAAAGCAAGGCTTTTTGCATAGTTAACTCCCACCAAAAGGCACCCTATAAGACCGGGAGAATAGGTTACTCCAACTGCATCAATATCAGAAAGGCTGACACCTGCATCACTTATTGCCCTTTCAACGCAAGGGCTTATAGCCTCTATATGAGCGCGGCTGGCGATCTCAGGCACAACTCCGCCGTAAAGGGCATGAGTTTCCACCTGGGATGCAACCACGTTTGAAAGTATCGTTCTTTCATCACTACTCATCCGAACTACCGCACAGGCAGTTTCATCGCATGATGATTCAATAGCAAGTATCAGCATATATGCACTCTTTCCGTTTCCTTCATTTTCCTTCCCTGCAAAGGATATCTGCATCCTCACGGGGATTTGAATAATAATTTCGGCGTTTGCCTATCTCTTTGAATCCGCAGGACGAATATAGTCCCTTAGCCGCAGCATTGGAGCTTCTCACCTCAAGATACAGTTTTTCTGTTCCGACCTTCTCACACCTGTCTATGACCCATTGCAGAAGTGCCTTGCCCATGCCGCACCGCCTCATTTCGGGGATGACGGCAATATTCAATATC
>JAFQNM010000211.1 GCA_017395885.1 Clostridia bacterium
AACAAGCCCATCAACTGGAAGAGAATGGTTAAGTTCAACGGTGAGTACGGCTGTCTCGGCGACCTTGGCATCCACACTCAGCACGTCCCCTTCCGTCTCGGCTTCAAGCCCAAGACCGTAAGAGCTCACTTCTCCAAGATCGTTAAGGAGCGCCCCGACGGTAAGGGCGGTATGGTTCCCTGCGATACCTTTGACAACTGCACCATCTTCACAACAACTCTCAACGCTGACGGCGACGAGATCCCCATGACATTCGAAACAAAGCGTATGTGCCCCGGCTCTACAAACCGTTGGTTCTTCGAGATCTACGGCATGGAGTGCTCAGCCAGATTCTCCAGCGACGACGCAAACGCTTTCTACTACACATCTTCATGGGGCAAGGAGCAGTCCTGGAACCGTATCATCATCGGCTACAAGCCTATGCTCCCCACCATTACGGGCCCCATCTTCGAGTTCGGCTTCACAGACGCTATCCAGCAGCAGATCGCCGCATTTATGCTTGAGATGGACGGACAGGAGGTTCCCTTCGGCCTCTTTACTCCCGAGGAGACTGTTCTCTCTCACACTATGGCAACAGCCGCTCTCAAGTCTCACTACAACAATACTGTTGAAGTACTTGACTAATTGAGAAAAATAATATATAATACTCAAAAATCCGTGCTATGCACGGATTTTTGATATGCAACAAAGAAAGGCTTAATTTATTATGTCATCTCTTATAACACGTGCAATTACATCCGACGGTTCTGCAAGAATGATAGTAGCTCAAACCACAGAGATCGTTCAGAAGGCTGCCGATATTCATAAAACCTCAAAGACCATGACCGCAGCTCTCGGCCGCAGCCTTACGGCCGCTTCTCTTATGGGAAGCCTTCTCAAAGATAAGGATAACTCTCTTACCTTTCAGATAAACGGCGGTGGCCCCGGCGGAAAGATCGTCTGCGTTTCCGATTACAAGGGCAACGTTCGCGGCTACTGCGAAAATCCCGATGCAGAGCTCCCCGCAAATGCCTACGGCAAGCTTGACGTTGGCGGTGCCGTTGGTACAAATGGCGGTCTTATCATTATCAAGGATATGGGTATGGGTGAGCCTTACGTTGGCACCTGTCCTCTTGTCAGCGGTGAGATAGCAGACGACGTTACCCGCTACTTTGCAGACAGCGAGCAGACACCTACCGTTTGTGCACTTGGTGTTCGTGTAGACGATAATTATAAGGTCCTCTCTGCAGGCGGTTTTCTCGTTCAGCTTCTGCCCGGTGCTGAGGAGTCTGTCATTGACATTATTGCGAAGAACATCACGATGATATCCTCCGTTTCCCAGATGATCGCCTCCGGTATGACCGCCGAGGAGATCGTAGCCTCGGTGCTTGGCGGCACAGAATATGAGATGTTTGACGAGTTTGACATCGACTACGTTTGCAACTGCTCCCGCCAGCGTTATCTCACAGCTATTGCAGGTCTTTCTGCAAACGACGTAAAGGACCTTTGCGAGAAGGGTGAGCCTATTGAAGCGGTTTGCCATTTCTGCAACGCCGCATACTCCTTCCAGCCTGAGGAGATCATGACTGAGTACGCAAAAAAGATTCAGAAATAACAAATCAGAAAACT
>JAFQNM010000212.1 GCA_017395885.1 Clostridia bacterium
ATAACCCTCGTAGCTAACACCCGCAGCAAGGTTTAATATTTCACTTTCTTTGATTTGTCGGAGAGTATTGCGGCACATACTGATGTACGAGTTCTTTACACCGGTTGCAACCATGGGTGCAAAGGACTGAACGTAGCTCTCGGCACCAAGGCTCATCATTTCTGCCTCGAACATACCTTCGATATGACGCTCGGTCATACCGACACTGATCTTAGGAACAACGGTCTCAAAGGTTTTGGAAACAATATTCCAGTTGGTTTTAAGAATTTCAATTTCTGCATCACTCTTGCGTATTCTCTGCTCATAGTGAACGTCATCAAAGTCAACGATCTCAGCGTCCGGGAAAGCGCTTCTCAGCTTATCCATTATGATAGCGGGGAAGATCAATCTGCCGATAAAACCGATGCGCTTGACATTCGGATTTTTTGCCTTAAGCTGAGCAAAAAGCTCCGAGAAATCAAGCTGTCCCTCGGTGTCATACTCAAAACCGCTGACCTCGCCTATTTCGGGTAGAATGGCAATTTCGCTGTCTGCAAGCTTGTTCTGTACCAGGCAGTAGTCGTATGAGGCCTGACCGCTGCAAACTGTAACCTTGTCTGAGAGGGGAATGATAACGGCAGAGCTTTCGTTAACAGGAGCAAAGCCACAGTAATAACGGACAATACCGATCTCCAAAAGGTTTGAAAAACCGATTACAATATCAACGTTTTGTTTTTCCATCTCACAGCGAAGGGCATTTACTCTTGCGGTATATTCTGCCGCGGGGATAGTTGGATAATTCATAGTTTTCCTTACCTTTCAATTATATATTAAGTATTTTTATGATTCCTTCAGCTACACCGTTTTCATCCGACTCGGTACGCAGGGTAGCGTATTCTGACAGGAATTCGGGAGCATGATTCATGATGACCGAGGTGTGAGCAAATTTTATCATCTCTATATCGTTTTCGCTGTCTCCGAAAACGATAATATCCTCGTGGGCAACACCCAGATTATCCTCTATAAATTTAAGTCCGGTAGCTTTTCCTACATTTTCGGGCATTACCTCAAAGTATGTGGGCAGCTCAACTACCTTGCATCCGTAAAACAATTCTCTGTCCTCGCAGTCAAGCTTTCTGCCCAAGGTCATGTTGGTGATACGAAGCTCATCACCAAAGGGCAGATGCTCGTTTATGTTAAGGAGCCATTGATTGGGCTGGTTGGAATATACGTTATCAACACCCTCATACAGAACTCGGCACCCCTTATCATTAGCATATTTCAGCCCTGCTTCAAGGGCGGGTACGGGCATATGCTCCTCAAAGAGCACCTTACCCTCATATTCCATATAGCCTGCACCGCATATCATACCGTCAAAAGGGATCTCATTTAATACATGGTCAGGCATATTTCCCTTGGAACGGCCTGTGTTTAAAAATATTTTATGTCCCTGTGCCTGTGCCTTGGAGAGATATTCCTTGTTCTTTTGAGATATAACTCCGTCGTGGGTCAGAGTTCCGTCATAGTCAAAAAAGAGATACTTCATTTTTCAAATCTGCCGATAAAATCTGTGGTGGCACATTTATCAAGGGGCAGCTTGACGGGCTTGCCTTCTGCCGCTGATTTATAGATAGCCAGTACCAGCTCCACAGCCCTCATTCCGACC
>JAFQNM010000213.1 GCA_017395885.1 Clostridia bacterium
GAGGGCGAAATCTCTTTTTGCCACTTAATTCTGTGCGGATTCCTTTGACGTTTGCACAGCTTCAAACTCCACGTTAAACCGGAATTTGAAATGAGGTTTTTATTCCTTATGTTTTTTGGGAAGGATAAAACATTGATCATATTATGGGGATGATTATTTGCGGAGACTCTTTTTAACAAATTAGCAACAAAATCAGCAAAACAATTATTGAAAATTCACAATATTGGTGGTATAATAAGTGATAATCCATGTGTAAAGGTTCAGGCTTATGAAAAAAATTGATCCTACGGTAAAAAAGGAGACCTTGTATATTCTGGTATTCACCGTTATACTGAGTGCTCTTATGCAATCCGTGTTTTTAATAATAGGAAAATGGGAGGCAGAGCTCCTTTACGGAAACCTTGTGGGAATTGCGGCGGCTGTCGGCAACTTCTTTCTTATGGGTCTTTCCGTCCAAAGGGCTCTCGAGAAGGATGAGAAGGATGCTAAGGGATATATGCGCTTTTCTCAGTCTCTCCGCTTTCTCGGTCTGTTTAGCGTTGCGGTGGTGGCTTACCTTGTGCCGTTTCTCAATCCGGTCACACTGGTGCTCACCTATCTCTTTCCCCGAGTTGCCATAGCCTTCCGCCCCCTGTTCAACAAAAGATCGGGAGGTGACGGCGGTGAATGAAAAAAGCCTGCGCTTCAGGATAGTTGATGCCCTGTACGTTGCAATGATGGCACTTCCTATCCTTTGCGCTCTCGTTATTCAGATACTGACAAAGGCCCCCGGCGAGGGCATAAGCATAACGGGTGCCCAGATATTTTTCACACTTCCCATGCCCCTACAGCCGCTTCCCATCACAACGGCGCAGGTAAACACCTGGCTTGTGATGATCTCAATACTCGGCCTTTGCCTTTATATGACTCACGGCTTAACGGTGAGGGCAAGGCTTCGCCGTCAGCTTCTTTGCGAATGGATCATTGAAAAAACAGAGGCAATGGTGAAGGAGTCAATGGGCGATTTCTTCTCGGGATATGCTCCCTTCATTGCATCTATTCTGGCTCTTTCTGCGTTTTCCAGCCTTCTCAGCCTTTTCGGCCTCAACCCACCAACCTCAGATATCAACGTTGTTGCCGGATGGGCCATACTTGTGTTCATTCTGATAACCTATTATAAGCTGAAGGGTGGATTTCTCAACTATCTCAAGGGATTCACGGAGCCAATATTTATTATGACTCCTCTGAACATCCTCGGTGAGGTGGCAACGCCTGTTTCAATGGCCTTCCGTCACTACGGAAACGTGCTGTCCGGCTCGGTAATCGCCGTGCTGATAGCGGCGGCGCTACAGGGGCTTTCATCTTTGATTCTCGGCTGGCTGCCGGGCGGCCTCGGTGAGATACCCTTCTTCCAGATAGGTCTTCCTGCAATACTATCGCTTTATTTCGATATTTTCAGTGGACTGATGCAGGCATATATTTTCGCAATGCTGACGATGCTGAACATTTCGGGAGCCTTCCCGCAGGATGAGTATGAGAAGAGAAAACAGAAAAAGCTTTTAAAAAACAAAAAATAAATAATCAATAAATTTTCGGAGGAAATTATTATGGACCTCGCAATTGGTATTATTCTTGGCTGCTGTGCACTTGGTGCAGGCATTTGTATGGGCATCGGAGCTATCGGCCCCGGTATAGGAGAAGGTAATGCCGTATCCAAGGCCTGTGAGGCTATCGGCCGTCAGCCTGAGAGCAAGGGCGCCGTAACGTCCACAATGATCATGGGCTGTGCAATTGCAGAAACAACGGGTATTTACGCTCTCGTTATTGCAATTCTTCTTATTTTCGTTGCACCCAACATCATGGTCAACATCCTTAAGGAAGCGATCGGACTTCTGTAAGATAACTTTAAAAGGGAAATTTTATGCAAACCTTAGATATTATTTCAGTAAATTTATGGCAGATACTGATTTCTCTGGCAAATCTTCTGATCATATTTCTCATACTGAAAAAGTTTCTGTATAAGCCCGTAAAAAAGGTCATGGAGGAGCGCAGACAGGCTATCGACTCAGATTACAGCGAGGCGGCAGAGGCCAAAAGGCAGGCTCTTTCAGATAAAAAGGCATACGAGGAAAAGCTTTCGGGAGCAAACGGTGAGGCAGAGCGTATTATAAGATCAGCCGTTGAAGCTGCCTCCTTCCGTGAAAAGGAAATGATGGATGAGGCAAGGGCCAAGGCAGACGGAATACTTCGCAAGGCCGAGGCAGATGTTGTTCTTGAGAGAAAGAAGGCAGAGGCCGATATCCGCCGAGAGATCGTTGAGGTCTCTACCCTTGTTTCCGAAAAGATGCTTCGCCGCGAAATGTCTGCAGATGACCATAAGCGCCTTGTAGACTCGTTTATAGACAGCATAGGTGATGGCGATGAGGCAGAGTGATAAGGAATATGCCCGTGCCCTGTTTATGCTGGCATCGGAGGAGGGCATTTGTAATGAGTGCCTTGAGGATCTCTGCCTCATAAGAAGGCTTCTTTTGGAGGAGAGGGCGTATGTAGATCTTTTGTCCTCTCCTGCCATACCGCTGGCAGAAAGGCTTTCTGCCATTGATGAGGCTTTTTCGGGCAGCATTGGCGAGTATACGGTATACTTTTTGAAGCTTCTCTGCGAAAAGGGAAGAATGAGAGATATATTTGATGCCATCCGGGAGTATGAGGCCCTGTATAAGGAGCTTTCCGGCAGGAGCACTGCAGTTGTAATCTCGGCAGCGGAGCTTTCAGATGAACAGAAGGATGCCCTTTTGGCAAGGCTTGAAAGGGTAACGGGAAAGAGAATAGACTTTGTCTGGCGTCTGGACCCTGAGCTTATCGGCGGTCTTAGAATAGAAATTGACGGTAAAGTTTACGATGGCACTTTGAAGAGCCGCCTTCGTGATGTAAAGGAAGTGATGATGACTGATGCGACCTGAAGAGATCAGTAACATTATTAAAACTCAGATAAAGAATTATCAAACGAGAATAGAGATGACGGAAACGGGCAAGGTCATCCTTGTGGGTGACGGAATTGCAAGAGTTTTCGGCCTTCGCAACTGTATGGCAAACGAGCTCCTTGAGTTTGAGGGGGGCTCATTTGGCGTTGCCCAGAACCTTGAGGAGGAAACGGTTTCCGTTGCTGTTCTTTCAGATAAAAACGATATAAAAGAGGGCACCGAGGTTCGCAGAACGGGAAGAGTTGTTTCGGTTCCCGTTGGCGAGGGGCTTCTCGGCAGAGTAGTTAACGCTTTGGGCGAGCCTATCGACGGCAAGGGCCCTGTTGAGTATTCAGGCAGCCGCCCCATAGAGTCTGAGGCCCCCGGAATTATCGAAAGAAAAAGCGTTTGCGTTCCTCTGCAAACAGGCATCAAGGCTATCGACAGTATGATCCCCATCGGCCGAGGTCAGCGAGAGCTTATTATCGGAGACAGACAGACGGGAAAAACGGAGATCGCCATTGATACTATTATAAATCAGAAAAACACAGGCGTTATCTGTATATACGTAGCTATCGGACAGAAGAGCACCTCCGTTGCTCAGCTTTCCGGCGAGCTTTCCCGCTGCGGTGCGATGGACTATACCATCATCGTTTCTGCAAGCGCCGCAGAAAGCGCCCCCCTGCAGTATATAGCACCGTATTCCGGATGTGCAATGGCAGAGTATTTCAGGGAGCAGGGAAAGGACGTGCTTATCATTTATGATGATCTTTCAAAGCACGCAGTAGCATATCGAGCGCTTTCTCTCCTCATCCGCAGACCTCCCGGCAGAGAGGCCTATCCCGGAGACGTTTTCTATCTCCATTCCCGCCTTCTTGAGAGAGCGGCCTGTGTTGATGAAAAATACGGCGGTGGCTCAATAACCGCCCTTCCCATAATTGAAACTCAGGCAGGCGATGTTTCTGCTTATATCCCCACCAACGTGATTTCCATTACGGACGGACAGATATTCTTGGAAACGGAGCTTTTCCATTCAGGCATTATGCCTGCTATCAACCCCGGCATCTCTGTCAGCCGAGTTGGCGGAAGCGCTCAGCTCAAGGGTATGAAAAAGGTTTCGGGAGAGCTTAAGCTTCTCTACTCACAGTATAGGGAGCTTCGTGCATTTGCCCAGTTCGGTAGCGATCTGGACAGTGATACAAAGGCCCGTCTTGCCCTTGGAGAGAGAATCGTTGAGGTGCTGAAGCAGGGAAGAAATGCACCTGTTCGCGTAGGCTGTCAGGTGGCTATCGTGTATGCCGTTATCAAGGGCTATCTGGACGGCGTTGATGTGGAGAGCGTTCACGAATACGAGAGAGGCCTTTTTGCTCTGCTTCAGAATAAATACTCAGCCTGGCTTGAACGTGTTGAGAGCGGCAGCTGGGAAAGCTCTGATGAGGAGGAGCTTTGCGCCATCCTCCGTGAGATGAAGGTATAAGCTATGCCTCAGAACACAAAAGCACTACGCGTGCGTATAAAGAGCGTATCCTCGACCCTGCAGCTGACAAAGGCAATGGAGCTTGTGGCATCATCAAAGATCCGCCGTGCCAACGAAGCAATGCAAAGGGGCAGAGAATATGCAAAAGCTCTTGAAAGCACTATAGAGCTTCTCAGAGGAGAGCGTGATTGCCTTGAGAGCCCCTATCTCAAGGTCCGTGCCCCTGAAAGGACCCGTATCGTGGTCATAGCAGGTGACCGAGGCCTTGCAGGCGGCTATAATGCAAACGTGTTTCGCCTTGCAAAAGAGTATTCCGATTGTGAGTTTATTCCCATAGGCAAGCGTGCCTGCGAAAAATACGGCAAAGAAGCTGTTTCCAGCGAGCATTTTTCCTTTGGCGAGGCATATGCTCTTGCTGAAAAGCTTTGCCGTGACTATAGGGCAGAGGAGTATGACCGATTGGGAGTTATATATACGAGATACGTCTCCGTAATGACTCAGGAGGCGGACGTTAAGTGGCTTCTCCCCTTTGAAAGGGCAGAAAAAGAGAGCGAGGCAGCGGCTGTTTTTGAGCCCGATTGCCTGACCGTTCTGAACAGCATTGCCGTGGAATACGTTGCGGGAATGATAACGGTCCTTGCCAGAGAGAGCTTTGCCTCTGAGGTTGCGGCCAGAAGAATGGCTATGGACAGCGCAGGAAAGAATGCCCGCCAGATGATAGACGAGCTTCAGCTTGAGTATAACCGTGCCCGCCAGGGCGCCATCACTCAGGAAATAACAGAGATCGTTGCCGGAAGCGGCATATGATTTGAGGTGATAATATTGGAAAATAATATAGGAAAGGTATCCCAGGTAATGGGCCCCGTTGTGGACGTCAGATTTGAGGAGGGAAAGCTGCCCGCCATTTATAATGCACTGACAGTTCCCGTCGGAGAGAGAACACTCACCGTTGAGGTTGCCCAGCATATCGGAGATAATACTGCAAGATGTATTGCAATGGCATCCACCGACGGCCTGAGAAGAGATACTCCCGTAACTGATACGGGCTCTCCCATAAGTGTCCCTGTCGGCAGTGAGACCCTGGGCAGAATATTCAACGTTCTGGGCGAGGTTGTGGATAACGGTGAGGAGGTAAAGAGCGAGGAGAGATGGAATATCCACCGCCCCGCTCCCGAATACAGCGAGCTTTCCACAAGTGCTGAGATCTTTGAAACGGGAATCAAGGTCATCGACCTTATCTGCCCCTATTCCAAGGGCGGTAAGATCGGCCTTTTCGGCGGCGCAGGTGTTGGTAAGACCGTTCTTATTATGGAGCTTATCAATAACATTGCAAAGCAGCACGGCGGTATCTCCGTTTTCACAGGTGTCGGCGAGAGAACGAGAGAGGGTAACGACCTTTATAATGAAATGAAGCAGTCGGGAGTTCTGAAAAACACGGCTCTCGTGTACGGTCAGATGAACGAGCCTCCGGGAGCCCGAATGAGAGTTGCCCTTTCGGGACTAACCTGTGCAGAGTACTTCCGTGACCGTGAGGGGCAGGACGTGCTTTTGTTTATAGATAATATCTTCCGCTTTACTCAGGCGGGAAGCGAGGTTTCGGCACTTCTCGGCCGAATGCCCTCAGCCGTTGGCTATCAGCCAACCCTTGCAACGGAGATGGGAGCATTGCAGGAGAGGATCACCTCAACAAAGAAGGGCTCCATCACCTCAATTCAGGCAGTATACGTGCCTGCCGATGACCTGACAGACCCGGCCCCCGCAACTACCTTTGCTCATCTTGATGCAACAACGGTCCTTGCGAGAAGCATCGCCTCTCAAGGAATCTACCCTGCAGTTGACCCTCTTGAGTCCTCCAGCCGTATCCTTTCTCCCGATATCGTGGGTGAGGAGCATTATAAGGTGGCAAAGGAGGTTCAGAGGATCCTCCAGAGGTATAACGAGCTTATGGATATTATCGCCATTATGGGTATGGATGAGCTTTCCGATGAGGATAAGCTTCTCGTGCAGAGAGCGAGAAAGATACAGAGATTCCTTTCCCAGCCCTTTGACGTGTCTGAAAAATTCACAGGCTTTGCGGGCAAATACGTACCCATAGAGGAGACTATTCGAGGCTTTAAGGAGATAATCGAGGGTAAGCACGATGACCTGCCGGAGTCGGCGTTCCTGTTTGTGGGAACGATAGATGAGGCAGTGGCAAAGGCAAAGAAGGTACAGAGATGAATACGTTTCAGCTCGTAGTTTCAACGCCGGACGGTAATGCCTTTGAGGGGCAGTGTGAGGAGCTCATAGTCCGCGGAACAGAGGGTGAGCTTGCCGTAATGGCAGGGCATATCCCCTTTGTGACCGGCCTTGTAAAGAGCAAATGCACCATTGTCCTTCCTGAAGGAGAGGAGCGAGTTGCCTTTGTTGAGGGAGGCCTGCTCACCGTGGCAAGAGAGTCGGTAACCCTTATCGCAGGCTCCTTTGAATTTGCAGAATAAAAGATATCCGCCAAAAATCTTTGGCGGATATCTTTTTTGTAATGTGTTCAAATTCCGGTTCTACGGGAGGATAACTTGTGCGGGCGGATATGGAATCCGCGCCTGCGGTTAATATAGATTAAATCTTTCTGTTAAAACCGATTTTAAAATATAATTTTCAAAAAGCCCCAAGGGGAGATTATTTATGATCCTGCAACGATCACTCTGAGGAGGTATGCATCCATTGCATTAACGGTATTATCCTCGCAGACGTCTGCGGCGTCCAGCTCCTGCAGGCTGACCTCCTTGCCAACGATGATCCTTTTAATAAGGTTAGTATCAATGGCGTTAAGAATGCCGTCGTTATTGAGGTCACCCTTTTTCCATCTTTCAAGCACGGGTGACGTTCTCTCCTCTGTTGCTCCGCATCCGGTGCAGATAAACTCATCAAGGCCCTCCTCCTCGAAGTTGGGGAAGATGATATGGCGGTAAAACTCATATGAGTGGCCGGCGGGGGCCACAAATGAATCCTTATACGTATCGTAGCAGTAGCTGCAGGTGTGGAGAGTGT
This sequence comes from Clostridia bacterium, assembly GCA_017395885.1. Lineage (GTDB taxonomy): Bacteria > Bacillota > Clostridia > Oscillospirales > CAG-272 > Avispirillum. The sequence continues at coordinate 7,447 of JAFQNM010000213.1, forward strand.
ATCCCTCCTCCGTGCAATCGGGAGCAACCATTTCCTCGGAATAGCTGTGGGGGCCAAGCTCGCTTTTGCCAACTACGTTTATAAGAGTGGGGGTGTAAATAACGAGGCCGTTATCGTATTTGTGAAAATCGGCCTTGTCGTGGGTGATATAGAGGCCGTATGAGCCCAAAGGGTCGATAATATCGAAAACAAGGGTAAAATAGTGGCCAGACTTTGTGTTCAGAGCCTCTCCTGTGGAAATATCCTCGGTGAAAACTGAGAGAGGATTGTTTTCCTTAAAAAGGCCTCCTGTAAAGTCTCTTTCCTGCCATATCTCGCCGTTTATGAATTCACGAAGGGCAAGAGTGCTTTTGTTGTAGCCAACACGGAGCCTTGCGGCAATAAGGCCGGGGTTGTTCTCAAGGTTCACGGTGACGGTGAGGGTAGAGCCTTCTCTTTCGCTTTTTGCAAGGATATAAAAGTCATCGGGAACGGTATATTCGTCGTCATAGACCTTTTGAACGAGACCGCATTTGCGGCAGGTGTATTTTGTGTGGCCCTTTTCCAAACAGTTTGCAGAAACGAACTCTCTCAGATTGTTGTGAGAGCACTCCTCGGCGTGTGTGGGGATAAGGCAGAGGCAGACCGCTGCGGCTGCCAGTATAAGTGAAATGATTTTTCTCATCTGAGTACCTTTCATAAATGGGATCATATAATATTACCATACGGAAACTTTCGGGTCAAGTGAAAACAAAAGGAAATAAGCCGATTGTTAAATTTTATTGACAAAGGCTTATTCTTGTGCTAATATAAGTTGTATTTCATTTTTGGAGGTTTTCCTCCGGAAAGGCAAGGTATCAAAATGGAAAACAAGAAAAGAGTAGGTATAATCGGTGCTACCGGTATGGTAGGTCAGAGATTTATTATGCTCCTTCAGGATCATCCGTTTTTCGAGATCACCGCTCTTGCGGCAAGTGCTCGAAGCGCCGGCAGATCATATAGAGAGGCGGTAGGCGGCCGCTGGAAGATGCAGGCAGAAATGCCCGCAAGCATTGCAGAGATGCAGGTTCTCGATGCTGCCAACATCGAAGAGGTAAAGAAGCTTGTAGACTTTGTTTTTTGCGCAGTAGATATGAAGAAGGATGAGATCCTCGCCCTTGAGGAGGCATATGCCAAGGCAGAGATCCCCGTTGTTTCCAACAACTCCGCAAACCGCTGGACAGAGGACGTTCCCATGCTCATCCCCGAGATCAATACAGAGCATCTTGCTCTTATTGAGGAGCAGAAGAAGCGCCTCGGCACAAAGAAGGGCTTTATCATCGTTAAGCCCAACTGCTCCATCCAGAGCTACGTTCCCATGCTCACACCTCTCCGCAAGTTCGGCATCAAGCAGGTGGTTGTAAGCACCTATCAGGCGATCAGCGGCGCAGGCAAGACCTTTAACGAGTGGCCCGAAATGCTTGATAACATAATTCCCTACATCGGCGGCGAGGAGGAGAAGAGCGAGAAGGAGCCTCTCCGTATATGGGGTGAGCTTGTTGATGGCAAGGTGGTTCCCTGCCGGGAAACAGTTATCACAAGCCAGTGCATTCGTGTTCCCGTTCTTGACGGTCACACAGCAACCGTATTTGTAAACTTTGAGAATAAGCCTACCAAGGAAGAGATCCTCGAGGCTTGGGCATCCTTCAAGGGCCTTCCTCAGGAGTATAGCCTTCCCCACGCTCCCGAGCAGTTTATTACTTATTTTGAAGAGGATAACCGTCCTCAGGCACATCTTGACCGTGATATTTACGGCGGTATGGGTGTAACTGCAGGCAGACTTCGCGAGGATTCTATCATTGACTGGAAGTTTGTAGGCCTTTCTCATAACACTCAGAGAGGTGCCGCAGGCGGCGGACTTCTTTCAGCAGAGCTTCTTTATAAGCTTGGCTATTTTGATTGAAAATAAAATGCTGTCGCAAAAGCGACAGCATTTTTGATAAAAACATGAAAAACAGAAAAACAGTTTTTATAGGTGTGATGGCGGCCGTGATCAGTGCCGTTTCCGTCTGGCAGATCCCCCTTCCCTTTGGGGTTCCCTTCACCTTTCAGGTGCTTGCGGTTGCCCTTTCGGGATACGTGCTGGGAGCGGGAGGAGGAAGCATTGCCGTTTGCGTTTATCTTGCCCTCGGTGCCGTGGGTGCACCTGTTTTCAGTGGCTTTGCCGGAGGTGTTGCTACCCTTGCAGGTCCAACGGGAGGCTTTCTTCTGGGCTTTTTGCCCCTTTGCGCCCTTTGCGGCGTGGGGCGGAATAAGGGGAGCCTTGCAGGTCTTCTTTTCGGTGCGCTGGGTCTCATATTCTGCCACCTGACAGGGGTTGCATATTATATGATAGCAACAGGCAGCTCTCTTTTGGCATCACTTCTGTCAGTATCTCTGCCGTATCTTCCAAAGGATATGATCCTGGTGGCGGCGGCATATTTTGCTTCTATCCCCATAAGAAAGGCAACGTGAGCATCACGGCTGCCTTTTTTTGTTGCCCGCAGAGGGGAGAATGGACTTCAGATATCCTGCCTTTTCGGCAAACAGAAGGCATATGACGTTAAGACTTGTCATAAGAGAGATGCAAAGGTCGGCGGTCTGCCACATTATTCCCTCGGAAATGACGGAGCCGAGGATAATGAAGCCTGTGGAAAGGATAACGTATATCACGTCGGCAGCCTTGCTTTTTGTGAGAAATTTTAAGGCAACAGAACCGTAATGTACCTGAGAAAGCACCGTTGCATATGCAAAGAGCAGGGCAGAAACGGCAATGCAGACTCCGGCACCGGGGCCTGCCCCTGCAGAAAAGGCATACAGCGTAAGGGAAATGCCTGAAAGGCCGAGGGCGCATCCGTCTGAGAGGAGGATAACGAGAGCGGTGAGCGTGCATAGCACCACCGTATCGGCAAACACCTCAAAAATGCCGAAGCAGCCCTGATCGTGAGGGCTTTTTGTGTTGGCCTCGGCGTGGGCGGTGGGCGAGGTTCCGCTGCCGGCCTCGTTGGAGAGTATGCCGCGTGTCGTTCCGAATCTTATGGCTCTGACAAAAAGGTATCCTCCCACTCCGCCCCCTGCCGCACGGACAGAAAAGGCCCCTTGAAGGATATCGGCAAAAACGTCGGGCAGGCGGGGCAGGGATGGAATTATTATAATGAGAGAGAGCAGGATATACAGAGCACAAAGGGGAGGTATGAGGCCAAGGGTAACCGAAGAGGCTCTTTTGCCCCTGCCGAGAAAAACGGGAAATGCAAAAACGGCACAAATGCAACCCACAAGAAGGGGAGGCAAGGAGGGAAATGCTGCCGCCGCAGAGTTTATCTGAATAACGGTGCCTGTCAGCCAGGCGTTTGCAATGCAGAGAAGTGCAAAAAGGCCTGCAAAGGCAGAGGCAATAAGGGGAGAGCGCCCGGAGAAGATCTCTTTGATGTAGTACATGGCTCCGCCGGAGTATCCGTCCTTGCCCGAAACTCTCGTTTTTACTGCAAGGCCCACCTCAAAATACTTGATGCTCATAGCAACAAGAGCGGAGACCCACATCCAGAAAACGGCACCGGGCCCTCCCTGACAAATGGCGGTGGCTACTCCTGTCATATTTCCGACCCCGAGAGTACCTGCCAGAGCCTGAGAAAGAGCCCTGCCCGGAGAAATTCCACTGCCGTCTGTCCTTTTAAACAGAGAGGCAGCCACCC
>JAFQNM010000023.1 GCA_017395885.1 Clostridia bacterium
ACTCGTCGGGATCAGCGCACTCGCCCATACCAACAACGCCGTCTTCCTCGCCGCCGATGGAACCAACCTCAGCCTCGATGGAGAGACCCTTCTCCTCGCAAACTGCGATGAGCTCCTTGGTCTTTGCTACGTTCTCCTCGATAGCATAGTGAGAGCCATCGAACATAATGGAGGAGAATCCTGCATCGATGCACTTGTAGCAATCCTCATAGGTACCGTGGTCAAGGTGGAGAGCAACGGGAACTGTGATGCCCATGCTTTCTACCATAGCATCTACCATAGCTGCAACGGTCTTGAAGCCGCACATATACTTACCTGCACCTGCAGATACACCAAGGATAACAGGGCTTCTCAGCTCTTCAGCTGTTTCAAGAACTGCCTTTGTCCACTCAAGGTTGTTGATGTTGAACTGACCTACAGCATACTTGCCTGCTTTTGCTTTTACAAGCATCTCTTTTGCGTTTACTAACATCGTTTATTTCTCCTTTTGGAAGTTAGAAATTTCAATCAATTCATTATACCCCGATTCACCTCTAAAAATCAAGTATTTTCCAATATATTTTTGATATATGTTTGATTATCATATATTCTCCGCATATTAAGGGTATTTATAATTGACAATATATGTATTAAGGTATATAATTAATATGTATATTAATGAACAAAGGAACGGTATAAAAAATGAGAAGAACAAAGATCGTATGTACTATCGGCCCTGCCAGTAACAACGAAGAGACTATGGCTAAAATGCTTGAAGCAGGCCTTAACGTTGCTCGCCTCAATTTTTCTCACGGCACCCACGAGGAGCACAAAAAAACTATTGAGATGTTCCGCAAGGTGCGCGACAAAATGGAGGCCTCTGCCGCTGTTATGCTTGATACCAAGGGCCCCGAGATCAGGATCCGCCTTTTCGAAAACGGCAGTGTAATGCTTAAGGAGGGCGATACCTTTATTCTCACCACTGAGGAGCTCACAGGCAACGAGGAGCGTGTCAGCATCTCATACAAGGACCTTCCCTCTCAGCTTCACGAGGGCGTTCGTATCCTCCTTGATGACGGCAAGCTTTCCATGATCGTTAAGGAAACTAACGAAAAGGAGATCGTTTGCACCGTTGAAAACGGCGGCGAGCTGAAAAACCGCAAGTCTATCAACATCCCCAATTTCCCTCTCGATATGCCCTACCTCAGCGACGCTGATAAGGCTGATCTTCTCTTCGGTATAGAGAATGACGTTGACTTTATTGCCGCATCCTTCGTTCGTAGCCGTGCAGACGTTGTTGCTTTGCGCAAATTTCTGGACTATAACGGCGGCCACGATATAAAGATCATCGCCAAGATCGAAAATATGCAGGGCGTTGCTGATTTCGATAATATTCTCGCTGCAGCTGACGGTATTATGGTCGCACGTGGTGATATGGGAGTTGAGATCGATTTTGAAAAGCTCCCCGGTCTACAGAAAAGATTTATCCGCCAGTGCTATCAGGCAGGTAAGATAGTTATTACCGCAACCCAGATGCTTGAATCAATGATAAGCAGCCGCACACCTACAAGAGCGGAGATCTCCGACGTTGCGAATGCTGTATTTGACGGTACCAGCGCTATCATGCTTTCCGGAGAGACTGCAATGGGTATTGATCCTCCCAACGTAGTAAAGGTTATGAGTAAGATCGCCCGCCAGGCAGAGAACGATGCTATAAGCCTTGAGGCATACGCAAAGTATAGATATGAGGTTGACCACGCAGATACCACAAACGCTATCTGTGATGCGGCCTGCACCACAGCACGTGACCTTAAGGCAGAGGCTATTATTGCCGTTACAAAATCCGGCTACACAGCTCGCCTCGTTTCCAAGTTCCGCCCCAGCCAGCTTATTATAGCTACCACACCTGAGGAAAAGGTCTTCCACCAGCTTTCCATGTCCTGGGGAGTTGTTCCCGTTCTTGCACTTGAGCAGGGCGATGCCGAAAAGCTCTTCCGCCATGCTATCGACTGCGCAAAGCAGATCGATGCCGTTAAGCCCGGAGATACCGTAGTTATTACCGGAGGAATCCCCCTCTCTGTTAACGGCACCACCAACACCCTTAAGGTTGAAACGGTTGACCAGAGATATTGATCTTATTATTAAAGGCAACCGAACGCCGCTTTATAATGAAAAGGAAAAGCCCCTTCACAGGGGCTTTTCCTTTTGTAAAACTCAAGATCAGTTGCTCTGAATGCCATTAGCCGGCATTAAAGATCTGCACCTGCCCACAAGCCTATCTTCAAATTCCTGTCTATCCGGGAGGGATGATATTTGTAAACCGTAGGGGCGAAATCTCATCAGTTCGACAAACCGACAAAAAAGCGGCTGACCCTTACCGATAAACCGAATTATACCCATTCCCTTTTTGAAGTTTTTCGGGGTCGTAGGGGCCTTTTTACAAAAAGGCCCCTACATAAAACTCACCGATTCAGCTGCAATCATCTATCTATATCAGTCTCAATGATCTCGCCGCTGAAGGCATCGACCTCGGCCTCATACTCGGTATTGCCGCTATAAAATTCGATTTCGTACTTTCTGCCGTCCCGCTCTGCTTTCACAAAGGTGCAATTCTCTACCTGCAGACCAAAATGCTCTGCGGCCAGGCGCTTGGCTTCATCTGCGCCTATTTCCGCTTCAGGGACGTTGGTCTGCACTGAATGACCTCTGTTATCGTCATCAACATCAACGTCAGTTTCCCTTACACGACCGGTGGCAGCATCAACCTCTGCATCGTACTCCTTGCCATCAAAAACAAATTCCACATCCCATTCACCGCGGTCGTATACTGCACGGATATAATCACAGCTCTCTCTCAAAACACCGAAATGACTGAGCGCTATATCCACAGCCTCGGCCTCTGTCAGCTCCTGCGAAGCTTCGGTATCTGTGCTCTCTGCAGGTGTCAGGGCAGTAGTATTTGTTGACGTATTCACGTTATCATCAATATCCACGTCAACCTCACGCACCCTGCCTGAGGTTGCATCCACCTCGGCATCATATTCCTTACCGCCGGAGATGAATTCTATTTCATAGTTTCCATCGTCATACTCAAGACGCACTGCTGTGCAATCCTCTGCCTTGAGGCCGAAATGCTCAAAGGCTATATTCTTTGCTTCATCCTCGTTGATCTGCCTGCCTGCGCATGATACAAGGCATACACACAGTATGAGAGCTGCTGACGAAATAATAATTGCTCTGTTAGCTTTCATTTTTCCTTTACCCCTTGTGCCGCATTTTTAACTGCGGGGGCTCTCCTTTCGTATTTTTTATATTATTACTCTTATCTTTTCCCTTTTATCACTATCTATTAATCAGGAATGATTCCTAATCTTATTTTAATACTAATTTTTATATTTGTCAATAGAAAGCTGAAATGAAATTTGCATTTGATATAGATATGTAAGAATTACCCATAAGAAATAACAAAATTTTGTGGAATTTCTTGTAAATATATTCTTGAAATCAGCTTTCAGCGGTGGTATACTATAATATCAAATTATTTAATATTGGAGGCATTCAGCATGGACATCACTTTGAGACCTGAAAGCATGGAAAGAATTACAACAAAAGAGCTCGCAGACAAGTTTATAGAGGCGGAGATCGCCAAGGTCAGAGAGCAGGTTGGCGATAAGAAGGTTCTTCTTGCACTCTCCGGCGGAGTTGACTCCTCCGTTGTTGCCGCCCTTCTCATCAAGGCTATCGGCAAGCAGCTTGTTTGCGTTCACGTGAACCACGGCCTTATGCGTAAGGACGAATCTGAAAACGTTGTTAAGATCTTCTCTGATGAGCTGGATGCCAATCTTATATACGTTGACGCTACTGACCGATTCTTGAACCTCCTTGCAGGAGTTTCCGACCCCGAGAGCAAGAGAAAGATCATCGGTGCCGAGTTTATCAACGATTTTGCCGATGAGGCAAGAAAGCTTGAGGGAATCTCCTATCTTGCACAGGGTACCATCTATCCCGACATTCTTGAGTCTGTAAAGCAGGCAGAGGGCAAGCAGGCAGTTAAGTCTCACCATAACGTAGGCGGCCTTCCCGAGGATCTCCAGTTTGAGCTTTGCGAGCCTATCAAGCTTCTTTTCAAGGATGAGGTCAGAGTTGTTGGCGAGGCGCTTGGCCTTCCCCACGCAATGGTATACCGTCAGCCCTTCCCCGGCCCCGGCCTCGGCGTACGCTGCCTCGGTGCCATCACCCGTGACCGTCTCCACGCACTGAGAGAGGCAGATGCCATTCTCAGAGAGGAGTTCGATATCTGCGGCCTTGCAGAAAAGGTATGGCAGTATTTCGTGGTAATTCCCGATATCAAGTCTGTCGGTGTCAGAAACGAGAGCCGCTATGAGGGATGGCCTGCAATCATCCGTGCCGTTAATACGACAGACGCTATGACAGCAACCGTTGAGGAGATACCCTACGCAGTTCTCCATAAGATCGTTTCCCGCATCACAAACGAGGTGGAGGGCATCAACCGTGTTCTCATGGACCTCACTCCCAAGCCTGTCGGCACAATCGAGTGGGAATAATAAACGCAAGTCGAAAAAGCCTTATATATCAAGGGTTTTCGGCACTCAAAGCGAGTTTTTGATACCGTTTTGATACCATTGGTATTATTCTCATAACAAATTCAATATAAGAGATAGCCT
>JAFQNM010000214.1 GCA_017395885.1 Clostridia bacterium
AAAGGGGCGGCTTTGCCGCCCCTTATAGTATTCTACAGAAGGGAGAGCCGCCTTGTTCAGACCTAAGGGTATTTTCTTTAAGTATATTTCAACATTTTTGCTCATAATCGTTATTCTTTTCGCAGTGCTGACTGCCACTATCTCGGTTATTGTTGATTCCTACGGTATCAATATGATGACCGAATCTCTCTCCAATGCAGCTAACTCTGCCGCCGTTTACCTGAAAAACGATTTTTCCGATGAGAGCTACAGCGATTTCAGCTCCTATCTCGGGCAGGAGGACAAGGACATCCGCCTTATTCTCGATCTGCTTTGCATTAACGACAGCAGTATGCTTATGTTCATTACCGATCATGACGGACAGCTCATAAGATTCGGCGGAAGTGCCAATATCAGCATTGATAACGAGGCCTTTTCTGACAGCCATGGAACTTACACCGTGCCCGAATCCATTAACGAAGCTCTTAAAATCGGAGAGCACATTAACCGTACCGACGACATGGACGGCTTTTTCAGAATATCTCACGTCTATTACGCTATTCCCCTTTTTAACGGAAACGATTACGTCGGCGCTGTCTTTGCAAGCGCTTCCGATATGGGTACCGATGCCCTTCTCTCCACTATGACCCGAACTGTTACACTTGCGGTTCTCTGGATCATGCTGGCTTCTCTTATTGCAGTTTATTTTATCACAGAAAGGTTTATCAGACCTATAAGAGAAATGAGCCGTGCCGCAAAGCTTTTTGCCAACGGTCAGTTCGATGCAAGGGTCGACGTTATCGGTAACGATGAGGTTGCTGAGCTGGCTCAGGCATTTAACAATATGGCCTCTTCTCTCCAGACTCTTGAGGATATGCGAAGAAGCTTTCTTGCCAACGTTTCTCACGACCTGAGAACTCCTATGACTACTATTTCAGGCTTTATTGACGGTATCCTCGACGGAGCCATTCCTCCCGAACAGCACGAGTACTACCTTGGAGTTATTGCCGGAGAGGTTCGCCGCCTTTCCCGTCTCGTTTCAAGCCTTCTCGATATTTCACGAATTGAGGCCGGAGAGCGAAAGTTCACTCCCACGGTTTACGATATTTGCGAGCAGGGACGTGAAATTGTTATTTCAAATATTCAGCGCCTTGAGGACAAGAGGCTGGACGTTCGCTTTGAATGCGATTCGGACAATATGATGGTTCTTGCTGACAAGGATTCCATCCACCAGATCTTCTACAACATCTGCGATAATGCCATTAAGTTTTCAAAGCCCGGCGGTGTTTATGAGATCACGATCCGTGAAAAGGGCGGAACCGTATACGTCAGCGTTTTCAACGAGGGCGAGGGTATCCAGAAGGAGGATCTCCCCTATATATTTGAGCGCTTCTACAAAAGCGATAAGAGCCGTGGCAAGGACAAAACGGGGGTTGGCCTCGGAATGTATATCTCCCGTGCCATAATCGAAGCTCAGGGACAAAGGATCTGGGTCGAAAGCGAGGAGGGCCAATGGTGCCGCTTCACATTCACGCTTCAGAGCGTAAAGAACGACGGAAAGGATAAAAAGCAATGACCTTAAAATATACCGCCACATGCCTTTTTGGCCTTGAGGGTCTCCTCGGTGCCGAGATAGACGAGCTTGGTTACAAAAGAACAGAAACGATGGACGGCAGGATCACCTTTGAGGGAGATCGCGCCGCCTGCGCACGCGCAAACATCAATCTTCGCTTTGCGGAAAGGCTTTATCTTAACCTTGGAGAATTTGAGGCAAAGACCTTTGATGCCCTCTTCGAGGGCACCAAGGCATTGGAATGGGAAAAATGGATCGGCAAAAGTGATCAGTTTCCCGTTCGCGGCCATGCTATTAAAAGCACCCTCTTCTCTGTTCCCGATTGCCAGAAGATCATAAAAAAGGCTGTTGCTACGCGGCTCGGCGGAATCTACAATATGAAAACTCTTCCCGAAGATGGAATCAAGTACCAGATAGATTTCTTTATTTTCAAGGATAGGGCAAGCCTTATGATCGACCTTTCGGGAACGCCTCTTCACAAAAGAGGCTACAGGCCTCAGTCTGTTGCGGCTCCACTCAGAGAAACTCTTGCAGCGGCAATAGTAAAGCTTTCTCGCCCCCGTGACAACGTTCTGCTGAGAGACCCCTTCTGCGGCTCAGGCACCATACTCATTGAGGGTGCGATGATGATGAAAAACATCGCACCCGGTGTTAACCGCTCTTTTTGCTCTGAAGCTTTTCCTCGGTTTCCAAAATCGATCTGGGATTCAGCACGAGACGAGGCTAAGGCTGCCGTCCGTGAAAGCTGCGAATTTCGTGCAATGGGTAGTGATATAAACCCTGAATGTATTGAAATTGCCCGTGCCGCTGCAAATCGGGCCGGTGTTTCCGATATGATAGACTTTTTTTTGGGAGATGCACTTGACCTTGAGACCGGCGGTGTGAGAGGCACTGTTGTTACCAACCCTCCTTACGGTGAGCGTCTCCTTGAAAAAAAGGAAGCGGAGGAGCTTTACAGGAATATGGGTGTTGCCTGGAAGCGTCTTGACCGATGGCAGATATACGTTCTAACTTCCCACGAGGGATTCCAGCGTCTTTACGGTCAAAGAGCCGATAAGCTGAGAAAGCTCTACAACGGTATGATCCCCTGTAATTACTATCAGTTTTTCAAAAAATAAATATCCCCCCGTAAAACGGGGGGTATTTCATTTTCGGGCATAGCCCTAAACACTACTGGCGACGCACAAGTGCGTTTAGTATTGGCCTGCCAGCCGTGCAATTGTTACTTACTACCCATAAATGGGTCCCGTGGG
>JAFQNM010000215.1 GCA_017395885.1 Clostridia bacterium
AAAGATATCTTTCCGGCTCATATATACTTTCTGATGTGAGAAGGGCAGATATCAACTGGGACGGAGAAGTTCTTGCCAGCGATGCAAGCTGCCTGCTCAAGGCTCTTAACGGTATGTATAATATCAGGCAGCCTGAAGCAGAGGATCCTGTCACCATCGATGCTTATACCGTTGTATACCCTTCTGAGGCAACTGTATATGAGACCTATGCGGCTGAAATACTCTGCGACTGGGTATATGACAACTGCGGTTATGAGCTTAATGCGGTTGCCGATACTGCCGAAGAAACTGAATATGAGATCCTCATCGGTGCAACTAACAGAGAAGAGAGTGATGTTGATGTTGAACTGGGAGAAAACCAGTATATGCTCAAGGCTGACGGAACAAAGCTTGTTCTTCACGGCACAGATTATATGATAGGCGGCTCTGTAGGTGAGCTTACATATAACAAGATGAACGGATCAGAGATCCTTATTGATGAGATAGCAATTGAAAACGTAGTGATGGACTATACTCCTGTTAAGGGAGAAAACGTTATCCTTATGATAGGCGACGGTATGGGCTTTAACCACGTTTCATTTACAGAGTTCTATCTCAGACGTGATCCCACATATGAGGGATTTATAGCAGAAAGCTTCCCCAATAAGGGCGAGTGTATTACATATTGCCTCAGCGATCCCAACACAGATTATTCATTCAATAAGATAACAACAGACAGTGCTGCAGCAGCAACTGCACTCAGCACAGGCTGGAAGACCCAGAAGGGTTATCTTGGTCTGAACGGATACGGTATCGAATGTCAGAACATCCGCGAGGTTGCACACGGGCTTGGATATAAGACCGCAGTAGTTTCCACCGAGGGTATTACCGGAGCAACACCTGCAGGCTTTACAGTTCATACAAACAGCCGTGCCAATGATGAAGACATTATTGCTCAGCAGACAGCACTTGTTGAGAACGGACTCATCACATATCTCAAGGGTGCATCCTACGATAACCTGCTTGATGATACAAAGACTGCACTTGATCTTGTTTCAACAGATTCCGAAGGCTTCTTTGTTATGATCGAGGAAGCATATATCGATAAGGCATCCCATAAGCTCGCTTCCGATTATACTATCGGAGACCTTGCAGGATACGTAAGAAGATTCAACACTGCTATACAATATGTCGCTACCTTCACGGCAAGCTGCCCCGGAACTGTTCTGATTGTAACTGCTGACCATGAAACGGGAAGCCTTACAACTACCGGCGGATACGATGCATCAGGAAATCACACTAACGTAAACGTTCCCACATATGCAATGGGCTACGGCTGCGAGTATTTCAACGGTACGGTTGTTGATAATACAGATATTGCTGATTTTATGGCAAGCGTATACGGAGTTGAGGATTTCGGCGGCGAATATACAAGTATAAACGAATAATAAAAAGGCTGCTTTCGCAGCCTTTTTTGTTGCTATACTTCAACAATTATTGAGAAAGAAGCGTCAATTATTTACAAAAAAATTCAGTTCACGATATTGATTTTTAAGTATTGGAGGATTATAGTTAATTAGTAAGATAATTAAATTAAGTAAATCAGGTAATGCAATGAATTATTTGAAAGAAGGAACTCCGGTAACGTATCTCGGCATTGATATCGGATCAACAACAGCGAAGCTGGTCGTTGTCAGAAACGGAGAAGTTATATACAGAAAATATGAGCGTCATTTGTCTCAGGTGAGACAGAAAACGCTGGAGCTGCTCAGCGTAGCCTCAGATATAATCGGAAAAGGCCCTGTCAAGCTTGCGGTATCAGGATCTGCCGGTCTTGGTCTTGCGAATGCGGCAGGCTTTCCCTTTGTTCAGGAGGTTTTTGCCACCGGAGAGGTTGTCAGAGCACTTGCGCCCTATGTGGATACTGTTATAGAGCTTGGCGGAGAGGATGCAAAGGTTATCTTTTTCAGAGGAACAACCGATGAAAGAATGAACGGAAGCTGTGCAGGTGGAACCGGAGCATTTATAGATCAGATGGCAACGCTTCTCGGTGTTACCGTTGATGAGCTGGACAGGCTTTCACTTAACAGTGAAAGAACTTATCCCATAGCCTCCCGTTGCGGGGTTTTTGCAAAAACGGATATCCAGCCTCTTCTTAATCAAGGAGCAAGAAAAGAAGATATTGCTCAAAGCATATATCAGGCAGTTGTTAACCAAACCATAGCGGGTCTCGCACAGGGACGAAAAATAGAAGGAAACGTTATGCTTTTGGGCGGTCCTCTGTATTTTTGCAGAGGTCTCAGAGAATGCTTTATAAAAACATTGAAGCTTAAGGAAGAGAACGTTCATTTTCCTGAGTATGCACTGTATTCAGTTGCTCTCGGAGCTGCCCTTAATGCTGAGAGGTCTTCCGAGTCTACAGATCTTTCTAAGATCATTGTCGCACTTGAGAATTCAGTAGAGCAGAGAACCAATACAAATTCGATACCGCCATTATTTGAAAACGTGGACGAGCTTGAGGCATTCAGAGAGCGACATGCGAGAGCTGACGTTCCCGAGGCGGATATTTCTGAGTATAGCGGTAAAGCATGGCTCGGTATTGATTGCGGAAGCACAACAACAAAGCTTGTATTGATTGATGAACAGGGCAGGTTGCTTTATAAATACTACAGCTCTAATAAGGGTGATCCGGTAGATGTAGTACGCAGTCAGCTTTTACATATATATTCTCTTGTTGGAGATAGGATAACTATTGCAGGCTCAGCATCCACAGGCTACGGAGAGGAGCTTATATGCGCTGGATTCGGCGTTGATCGAGGCCTTGTGGAAACTATTGCGCATTATACTGCTGCCTCTCACTTTGATCCCAACGTTGATTTTATACTTGATATAGGCGGACAGGATATTAAATGTTTCCGCATCAAAAACAAGTCAATAGACAGTATTATGCTTAACGAGGCCTGCTCCTCGGGGTGCGGCTCTTTCCTCGAAACATTTGCAAAATCAATGGGATATAGCGCTTCTGAGTTTGCAGCGCTGGGTCTGTTTGGAAAAAGCCCTGTTGACCTTGGCAGCAGATGTACAGTATTTATGAATTCCTCCGTTAAGCAGGCACAGAAGGATGGTGCAGAAGTTGAGGATATATCTGCAGGTCTTTCGATCAGTGTAGTAAAGAATGCCATTTATAAGGTCATCCGTGCAGGTAGCGCAGATGAGCTTGGAGATAATATTGTCGTTCAGGGCGGAACGTTTTATAACGATGCAGTTCTCAGAAGCTTCGAAAAGGAACTTGGCAAAAATGTAACAAGACCGGCCATAGCAGGTCTTATGGGTGCTTACGGAGCGGCACTTTACGTTAAGGGACTCGGAATAAGGGAGTCCTCTCTGATAAGCAGAGAAGAGCTTTTAAACTTTGAGCATACAGCGGTATCGGTAAGATGTAACAGGTGCGAAAACAGGTGTCCTCTTACAGTCAATACGTTTTCCGGTAAGGGAAGATTTATATCGGGTAACCAGTGCGATAAGGGGGCAGGTGTTAAGGACAGCAAGGTGGATAGTCTTCCCAATCTTCACAGATATAAAAGAGATAAGTTGTTTGGCCTTGCAAGCGATATGGGCGAATCGGATAAGGGAACTATCGGTCTGCCTCTTGCTCTCGGTATGTATGAGCTTGCACCTTTGTGGCACAAAATATTCCGTGAGCTTGGATTCAGAGTTTTGATGACAGGACAGTCAAGCAAGGAGATATATGCAAAGGGACATTTTTCCATTCCCTCTGATACGGCCTGCTATCCTGCAAAGCTGATGCACGGACATATTCAGCTTCTCATTGAAGAGGGCGTTGATGCCATATTCTATCCCTGTCTTACGTATAATATCGACGAGAAGGATAGTGATAATCACTATAATTGTCCTGTGGTTGCATATTATTCCGAGCTTTTACAGGGAAATACAGAGGAGCTTTCAAGTGTAAAGTTCCTTTACCCTTATCTTAATATAAACGATGAAAAGCAGCTTGCAAAGGGGCTTTATAAGTATCTTTCTGAAAGGTTTGGATGGATAAAGGCTTCTGCTGTACGTTCTGCGGTCAAGGCGGGTATGGAGGCATATGATGCCTGGATGAAGGATATACGAAATAAGGGACGTGAAGCCCTCAGATTTGCTGAAGATAAAAAAATACCCGTAATGGTTCTTGCAGGTCGTCCGTATCATACGGACTCCGAGATCGGCCACGGAATAGACAGGCTTGCCAATTCTCTCGGATTTGCAGTTGTAAGTGAGGATAGCATTTCGGATCTTGCTGCCTGTCCGGGTGTTGGAGTTCTTAATCAGTGGACCTACCATTCAAGGCTTTATAAGGCTGCGGAGTACGTGTCAAAGCATAATAACTGCCAGCTGGTCCAGCTGGTGTCCTTTGGATGCGGTATAGATGCCATCACCACAGATGAGGTGAGGTCAATTATAGAGTCACAGGGTGGACTTTACACTCAGCTGAAGATCGATGAGATAACAAACCTTGGTGCGGTCAAAATAAGGCTCAGAAGCCTT
>JAFQNM010000216.1 GCA_017395885.1 Clostridia bacterium
ATTACTACTCTCTGCTTATAATAGTCAACAAGGTTTTTATCGTGGGTAACTACTATAACAGTTTTACCCAGCTTGTTTATCTTCATAAGAAGATTCATGATCTCGATACTCATCTTGGGGTCGATATTACCTGTAGGCTCGTCCGCAATAATGATCTTTGGGTTGTTTGCAAGAGCTCTTGCCAGTGCAACTCTCTGCTGCTCACCGCCCGAAAGCTCCCGAGGAAAGCTTGTCATCTTATCGGCAAGGTTTACCGTTGTGAGAATAGCGGGAACCCTTCTCTTTATCATAGACTGGGGAGTGCCAACCACCTGCATTGCAAAAGCAACGTTCTCGTACACGGTCTTCGAGGGGAACAGACGGAAATCCTGGAACACAACGCCAAGCTCTCGCCTGTAATATGGGATATCACGGTTCTTGATCTTAGCAAGATTGTAGCCGCTTACCACAAGAGAGCCGCTGGATACCGCCTCCTCACGAAGCAGAAGCTTCATCATAGTTGTTTTTCCCGCTCCGGAATGACCTACGATGAACACAAACTCTCCGTCATCTACGTGGAAATCCACTCCGTCAAGGGCGCTTGTGCCGTTGGAGTAGGATTTTTTAACATTTCGAAAATCGATCATAGGATTATTCAGCCTTTCTCAGCTTAATTGCCCGATCAATACTTGGAGGGCTTTGTGGAAAGATACCTTCTTACCATGAGCGCTACCTTGAAGGTGATAGCGTGGTCAAACTCTCTCAGGTCAAGGCCTGTG
The DNA here is from genome assembly GCA_017395885.1 of Clostridia bacterium. Lineage (GTDB taxonomy): Bacteria > Bacillota > Clostridia > Oscillospirales > CAG-272 > Avispirillum. The sequence goes on from JAFQNM010000216.1 coordinate 759, forward strand.
AGCTTGCGGATCTTTTCAAGTCTGTATACGAGAGTGTTTCTGTGAACGAAGAGCTTTCTGGATGTTTCGGAAACGTTCAGGTTGTTCTCAAAGAAGCACTGGATGGTGAGAAGAGTCTCACGGTCAAGATTATCAATGGAGCCATCCTTGAACACCTCCTGGAGGAACATCTCGCAAAGGGTGGTGGGGAGCTGATAGATAAGTCTGCCGATGCCGAGGTTCTCATAGGAAACGATATTCTTCTCGTTATCGAACACCTTTCCTACCTCGAGAGCCACCTGAGCCTCCTTATAGGAACGTGCAAGCTCCTTGATGTTCTCAACAACTGTACCGATACCGATGGTTACCTTTGCATAGAACTCTGCATTGAGAGTATCTGCAATAGACTTTGCCATCTTTTCGATCTTCTTTGTATCAAAGCCGCCGGAAAGCTCCTTGACGAGAACGATATCGTGCTCACCTACGCTGATGATATAGTCCTTGGTCTTATCGGGGAATATATGCTGAACAGCATCAAAGGGGAGAACGTCTGTCTTTGTAAGGAACTTGATAAGGAATACTACTCTCGCCTCCTCTGTATTGAAGCGGAGCTCCTTGGACTTGATATAGATATCGCTGGGGAGGATGTTATCAAGAATGATGTTCTTGACAAAGGAGTTTCTGTCATACTTTTCGTCGTAGAGGTTCTTGATGTTCACAAGAGAGATAGCAAGAATTGAGGCCATTTTCTCAGCCATCTTGTCCTCTCCCTCAACAAATGCAGCATACTCCCACTTTGTACCCTGTCCGATAGGGCGGTATGTATATCCGCCTGCGCATACAGGCTCTGTGGTATAGGAGAGCTCATCCTTCGCCTCCTGGCGGGTCTCGCCGATCTTCTGGAGCTCACTGCAGGCGATGATCGCACCTGTTTCGTCGATAACACCGATGGTGCGGTCAACAGTATCTGTCATCTGATGGATAATGCCCTGGAACAAACGGTTTGCCATAATTATATGTCTCCTTAAAGTTTTTTCTATCTGTTTTTCTTGTTGTGTAACCTGTACTATATTTTACTATATAATTTGTCAATTTTCAATAGGGGTTTTGCATTTTTTAATAAAAACCGAAACTTTTTTTGTGAAATATCATAATTTTTGCCAACTTAAAGAGAATTCGACCGAGAACAAAGGTTCACTTTTGCTCAAATTCGTATGATAAGCAGGCAAGAACAAAGGATGAAGCCGTCTCGGTGCGAAGTATCCTCTTTCCGAGTCCCACGCTGATAAGCCCCTTTTCCACGGCCTTCTGCGCCTCGCTGACGGCAAAGCCGCCCTCGCTTCCCACAACCAGAGAAATGCTCTCGTGCTTTTCTGCATCGCAAAGCGCACCGCAAAGAGGCCTTGCACTCTCCCCCTCATAGCAGAACAGAGGAATATCCGCCTCTGATGCCTCTGCAAGCATTTCATCAAAGGAAAGAAGGGAGCCTACCTCCGGAAGTATGCCCCTGCCGCACTGCTTTGCAGCCTCCCCGGCAATACGCTGCCAGCGAGCAACCTTTTTCTCGCAGTCCTTTTTGTTGAGGCGGACGACACAACGGTCTGAAATAAAGGGAATTATACGGTATGCCCCACACTCCACCGCCTTCTGTACTACGGTATCGAACTTATCTCCCTTAACAAGTGCCTGATAAAGGGTTGCTCTGTAGGGCGGCTCCGTATCGCAGTCTCTTTCGGAATTTACGGAGAGAAGCACCTCCTCGCCGACGGAAAGGATAGAGCAATCGTACTCCCTCCTTGCCATATCGCAAACGCAGAGCGTCTCTCCCGCCTTCATACGCAGGCTTTTGGTGATGTGCATAGCATCCTCACCGAGGATAAGGACTGTCCTTGTGCCGTCATCACGAACTCCTATTTGAGAAGCACTAACAAAAAATCTGGGCATATGACCCTCCAAAATATAATTTCCAATTTATTATTATATAACAAACTTTCCGATTTGTCAAATCTGCACATATCACAGCCTGAAGCACTGTTTATAAATACAAGCGCAAAAGACAGCAAAGCTAATGATTTAATAAAAATTCCGGTTTAACGTGGAGTTTGAAGCTGTGCAAACGTCAAAGGAATCCGCACAGAATTAAGTGACAAAAAGAGATTTCGCCCTCTGCGGAGGGCGAGCGGGGGTTACACCCCCTGCACCCCTGTTGTGCGGCAAAAGGTGTTTCGCCCTCTGCGGAGGGCGCCAAGGGCTCCGCCCCTTGACCCTGCCGCCTTTTGAAAAAGGCG
>JAFQNM010000217.1 GCA_017395885.1 Clostridia bacterium
CCTGCAGACAAGGGAGAGGTGCTTGTGGATTCAAGGCCAATAGACTATGACCGTATCCGCATAGGATATCTTCCGGAGGAAAGGGGACTCTATCCCAAAAAGGTAATAATAGACCAGCTTATATACTTTGCAACCCTCAAGGGTCTCTCCAAAAGAGAGGCTGCGGAAAGCACCGATTATTGGCTGAAGAGGCTTGGTATGGCTGAGTACAGAGGTAAGCGTCTGGATACGCTCTCAAAGGGCAACCAGCAAAAGATACAGCTGATAACAGCCATTGCCCACGACCCCGATATCATTATTCTGGATGAGCCCTTTTCAGGTCTTGACCCTGTAAACGCAATGCTTCTCAAGGACGTGGTAAAGGAGCTTATCTCAAAGGGAAAGATAGTTCTTTTCTCAAGCCATCAGATGAGCTATATTGAGGAATTCTGCGATAGCATTGCTATTCTGAATGATGGCAGAGTAGCGGTCAGCGGTGACCTTAGAGAGATCAAGCGAAATTACGTTCGTGACAGGCTCGTAATAAAAACAGATGAAGCAGAAGGCCTTCTCAGAGAATACGGTGAATGCTGTAAGGTGCTTGAAAACGGAGATGTTATGCTCCGTCTCCCCACGGCAGAGGACAAAAAGCAGGTCATGACACGTATCGTTGAAGCCTTTGACGTTGATGAGATCAAGGTCTACGAGCCTTCCCTTAATGATATTTTCGTTCAGTATACAAGGGGGGATGAATAATGAAGCAGTTTTCAAAAATATTCAGCTTTGAGCTTGGAAATTATCTGAAAAACAAGGTGTTTGTTGGCGTCACCCTCTTTCTGGTTGCGGCCATTGCACTTGTAATGTTCTTTCCCCGCCTCAAGGCATCCTTTGAGGAGGAGCCTGCTCCGGATACGGGAGGAGCTGCTGTAGATACGGAAAACGTGGCAGCAGGAGACCTTCCCGTAATGCTCCTGAAGTGTGAAATTCCGGAGGATGGGCCTGCGATGGAGTCTCTGTTTGCAGCGTCATTTTCCGGCTACAGCATCCGAGTAACTGATGCTGATACAGCTTCCATCAAGGAAATGATAACCTCAGGAGAGGCAGAATGTGCCTTTGAGATCGATGCGGATTCACACTATACATATTATGTAAACGATCTTTCCATCTATGATATGAATACTGCCGTTGCAGAGGAGACTCTATCAGGCTATTATAAGCTTAAATCAATGACTCAGTTGGGCATCTCACCTGAGGATGCGGCCGGGATAATGACCCATCGGGTAACGGGTACCGTGGAGAACCTTGGAGTAGACCAGGCAGAAAACTATTGGTATACATACATTATGATATTTGCTCTTTATATGGTCATTCTCCTGTACGGACAGATGGTGGCAACGGGAGTTGCAACAGAGAAGAGCTCAAGGGCAATGGAGCTCCTCATAACAAGCGTAAAGCCTGTTGCGATGATGTTTGGAAAGGTGCTTTCAGCCTGTCTTGCAGGCCTTTTGCAGATAGTTTGTATATTTGGCTCGGCAATACTGTTTTACAGCATAAACAAGGAGTGGTGGGGAGATAATCCCATCATAGCCTCCATAGTCGATATGCCTCCTCAGCTGTTAGGATATATGATCCTCTTCTTTGTTCTGGGCTTCTTGCTCTTTGCATTCATGTTTGGAGCTGTTGGC
>JAFQNM010000218.1 GCA_017395885.1 Clostridia bacterium
AAAAGATTTCTTGCTTTTTTACTTATTTTTTGCGTAGTTTTATCCTTTGCATCCTGCGGAGCTTCGAGCACCTCAGACAGCACTGATGACGTTGGCTCAGACGTATCAGACACTGCCGATGACGGTGCAGACGATACCGAGGAGGATACCGAAGAGGACACCGAAGAGGACACCACAGAGGCTGAGGAGTCCGGGGAGCCTGAGGAGTCCGGACAGCCTGAGGGCACTTCAACACCCCTGCTTTATAAGGTAACGGACAGCGATGGTGACGTGGTATGGCTTTTCGGCTCCATACACGTAGGCAGAGAGGAGTTTTATCCTCTTCCCGATGCTGTAACCGAGGCGTATGAGGGCAGCGATTCTCTTGCTGTTGAGTTTGATGTTTTAGCCTTTCAGGAGGATACCGCAGCGCAGATGAGAATATTCCAGGGCCTTATTTACAAGGACGGTACCACTGTTGCCGATCATCTGCCCGAGGATCTGTATAACGAGGCTGTGGCAATTATGGAGGAGTGCGATCTCTATTCCTCAATTCTTGATTATTATGACGTCAGCCTCTGGTCAGATTTTGTAAACGACTGCACATATGAAAAGATAGGCATCAACGCAGAGCTTGGAATAGATATGCATTTTCTCAATCTGGCAAAGGAAGAATCAAAGACCATTCACGATATAGAAAGTGCAGAGTTCCAGATGAATATGAGCAAGAGCTTCTCACAGGATCTCCAGCTTTACCTGCTTCGCAGCGCTATCGAGAGCTACTATCAGTACGAGGAAATGGAACAGGAAATGGAAATGCTGATGGACGTTTGGGCTTTAGGCGATGAGGCAGAATACGAGGCTGCTTTTTCAGAGGAGGTTCCCATGGATGAAGCTGAGAAGGCTCTTTATGAAGAGTATAATAACGCTATGATCTATGATAGAAATGTGAATATGGCCAAGTTTGCAGCAGATGCGCTGGAGACCGGCGAGGAGATATTCATATGCGTCGGAGCGGCACACGTTGTTGGTGAGGGCGGTATGGCAGATCTTCTCAGCGAGCAGGGATATACTGTTGAAATAGTACGCTGAAGGTTGTAAATAAGGCGTAAATAAACAGGCGCATATCTTGAAAAAGCAACGGCACTTTGGTAAAATAGAGAAAACCTAAGAAAGAGACAGATTTCATGGAAGAGAAGAAGAAAACGCAGGAGTTTCAGGTTGAGGAAGACTTTGAAATAGAGGAGTCCAACGCACTCAAGGTGCTTCGCGGCAAGGGTGAGGAAAACGAAAATCCCCATGCCAGCAATATCCCCCAGAAAAAGGTGGGAAGGCTTGAAAACTTCTGGTATCTCCATAAATGGCATCTTGGAATAGGAATATTCGTGCTGGTGCTTGGTATAATAGTGCTCGTACAGTTCTTAACTTCAGTTCCGCCGGATGCGTATATTATGTATACAGGCCCTCAGCCCATAATCGGAAACGATTATGAAAATCTGGAGAATGCCTTTGAGGCCGCCATGGGCGACTATAACGAGGATGGAAAGAGAGGCATCAGCTTCACGGATAATACCTTTCTCACAGAGGCTGAGATAGAGCGAAGAAGAGCAGCGGCAGAGGAGATCCGAAAAACAGACCCTGATTATCCTGCATATACCTATGATGCCAATGCCAACAGTGCAGCATATCAAAGATATATGGCGGAGATAAACGGCGGCAGCCATATGTTCTGTATGCTGGATCCCGATCTTTACCGTGGCCTTGCAGAGCTTGGCGGACTTGTTTCTCTCAGGGAGATATTCGGAGAGGTTCCCGAGGGGGCAGAGGAATACGGAATCAGACTTGGAGATACGGAGTTTTACAAATGTAATCCCAAGCTGAAGTTCCTTCCTTCAGATACTATGCTTGCAGTGCGTGTTCCCTCAACACTTAACCTTTCGAGCAGTGAAAAGAAGGAAAAGCAGCTTGAGGCACATAAGCAGCTTCTCAAGGATATTTGGGAGTATACTGAAACTTTCGAAACAGAAGAATAAGTAAAAAAACGGAAGCTTAGGCTTCCGTTTTTTTCTCAGGCTGTCGAGAAGGATGCAGATTTCGTCATTTCAAGTCCGTAGGCGTACAAGGGTACGGCAGGACTTGAAAGGGCGAAAAGCTTGAAATCCCCTGAAAATCAGGGGATTTCTTTAATGTGACTTTAATTATTTGTTGATTTTGCTTTTTCAGTTAAAGCTTCGATTTGGCTCTCTTTGTTTTGACACTTCTGCGGTCTGCGCCTTTTTCGACAGTCTGAAACGGAAGCTCAGGCTTCCGTTTTTTTACTGTGTATCAAATCGGGAACCTGAGTCAGCATTATAGCAGAGAACATAAGGACGCAGCCGATCCATTCACGGGCCGTGGGCATTTGTGGTGTTCCTGTTATTGCGGTGAATACAATGGTGCCGAGAACGGCAAAAAGAGATTCAAGGCTCATAAGAATAGAGGCAACCGCAGGGTCTGTTCTTTGCTGGCCGAGTATCTGCAGAGTGTATGCAACGCCGCTTGAAAGAATACCGGCATATACAATAGATACCCATCCGCTGAGGATCGCATCAACCGATGGCTCTTCAAAAATAAACATTGCAATGCCGGATATGACAGCACTTGTGAAAAACTGAATGCATGAGATTCGAACACCGTCAAGAGGAGAGGCAAGGTTGTCTATAACCGTAATGTGAAGGGCAAAAACAACGGCACAGCAAAGGGTAACAAGGTCGCAGGGGAGAACTGAAAGATCCCCTTGAATGCAGAGAAAATAGAGGCCTGCAACTGCAACCGCAACGCTCACCCATATGATAGGATGAGCCTTCTTTTTGAGAAAAAGACCGTAAACCGGAACGAGCACGATGTAGAGTGCAGTAATAAACCCGGCCTTGTCGCTGGTGGTGCCGAGAAAAATGCCGTATTGCTGGAGCAATGCCGCAACGGTGAGAATGATGCCGCAAAGCACGCCAACGAGAAGCGTTTTCTTTTTTGTTTTTAACGAAGGAGCAGAGTAAGTGCCCTTTTTCTTTTTCAAAGCATCGCAAAAAATAATGATGGGAATGAGAAACAGGCCTCCGAGAACACTTCTTGATGCCTGATACGTAAGAGGGCCCACGTAGTCCATGCCCTCGCTCTGAGCTACAAAGGTGGTGCCCCAGAGAAGCGCTGCCAAAAGCAGCATAATGTTTCCGATTAGTTTTTGTGATCTCATAAAATATCTGTTCAGTGCTTTCCGCCATAGCGGAAGACGTGTTTTTTCTTTATCTTCACTCACAAAGATTCTCCCTGTCTGCGAGGACAGGGAGAATTCGTTTATTTTACTCTTTTTCTTGCAGGGCGGCGGTATGTGGAGCTGCACTGACGGTAGTCGAATATGGGAGGTACGTTTGCCGTATTACGGTCAAACTCTGTGCCGTTCAGCTTTGCCTTAGCCTCCTCAATGAGGAACCACAGCTCTGTGATAATAGTCTCGCCCTCGCGGATATCTGCAATAACAAGTCCGCCGTTTTCCCAAAGAACAGCCTCAGCCTCTTCAATATCTCCGAGGTGGATATGGGCCATGGTTGTATAGAGGCGTACTCTCTCGTTTGATCGAACTTCCTCAGGCATTGAGCGGGCAAGCTCAATGGCCTCACGGTCCTTGCCCGCGGCAACGAGTATTTCCATTGCTTCCTTTGCAATGGAAACATCGTGGGGAAGCATTTTTGCCGCATTCAGAATATGGAGGCTTGCGTTCTCCATATCTCCGATAACACGCTTAACTACGCACTTTCCGTATTCTGCCCAGGGAGAATTCTTGATAGCCTGAGATTTTTCAAGCTCGATCCAGCCGTCGTTAAGGCGACCTCCTGCAATATAGGTCATACCGAGCTGGAGGTAGGAGTACCAGTTATCCTTATCTGTTTCGCCTGCAGCTTCCTCCATAAGGCGTGTCCATTCAGGCTGGAGCATCCAGGAGATGGGAGATGTCTCTGCATCGTGTGAGAGATACTTTTTATCGTTAAGCAGGCTGACCCAGTCTGCCTGCTCCTCGCCGACCTCTCCGAAATCGAGATGAGGAGTCATCACGGGGCGTCCGATCTTCTTACGCAAAAGATTCTCCAGAGCACCCCAGCCGCTTCCCGTGAAAACAAGGTTGCCGTCAGCCGGGCTCTTTGCCATAGTCTTTGTTGCTTCCAGTATCTCATCCATTTTTTCATCTGTGATGATCTCGTCAAGTCGGGCTGCAACCTCAGCCTTTGCATCCTGCCATTCGCCGTGAACTGTATCGCCGTCTGCCTTCAGAGCACAGTATCCCTCAAGCCATTCCCAAGTGGTGTGGGGAGGCATGGGGAGGCACTCGTACTGGGTGTGGGCAATTCCGCCCTGAAGCTCAACGTATCTGTCAGGTGAGCCATCAAAGGTCAGGTATTCCTGCCAACGGTCACCGCCGGGGTTCTGACCCCAGCAGAAGAGCTTTCTGCCCTTGAGGCGATAGGTGGAGGAAAATGCAAGGCCGTAGCCGTCGTTATCAAGGCAGGCCTCAAACTTGCGGGCCTTGTGGGGGATATTATAGAAATAGTCGCCGGCGGCGGGAACGTTAATGGGGTATGTAACGTCGTCTCCATTGTATTCGGGGAGGGGAGCAAGGCTTGTGTTGTTATCTGCAACGTAAGCAGAGTCGGCATTAACGACGATACGGGTATCAGGTGTTTCGGGGGCTGCGATGTTAGACCACCAGTACATGGGAACAACGTCGGGCAGGGGATTGATGATCCTGTTTCTTGCAAAGAGAACCTTTGAGCCCTCGGGAAGGAAGAAATCCATCTGCTGAACCACACGGCGGATACGGTGGAACTCGTACATACGAAGAACGGGAGTTCCGTCAGCCAGGTGAGTGGTGGTAGTGAACATAGTCTCGCAGGTGTGAACGTGGTGACCGAACATACCGCAGTTCCATTCAACGCC
>JAFQNM010000219.1 GCA_017395885.1 Clostridia bacterium
GCACCCATTTTTCGATAATTTCCGTGGTGCGGCTCTTGTAAAGAGTGCGGTATTCTGCAATGGCACAGATAAGAGCGGCGTATGAGCAGTAGGGGGCATCATACCTAAGAACGCTGTTTTTGGTTGCATAGGGAGCCCATTTCCTGTAGAGGATCTCTCCCGGCCGGATGCAGGTCAGCTCGCGTATGGCTGCTTTGATAGCATCCTTGTCCTCGCCGCAGGCAAGCTTCTCCTTTTCAAAAAGAGAGATGGGAGCTGCTCTGATTATTCCGGAAACGAGATCCTCGTCTGCTTCAAGAGATAAAAGGTGCTTTTTCATATCTGCGGAGGCGAAGGCGGCGTCTATAATTTTCTTGTATTCTTTCATTATGTATCTGTTCCTTTCCTTGAATTTATGATCAATACGATCTGTTTGATCTGAAAAACGATGCAAACTCATTTGTAGACTCATCCAGTATTCCAATACAGTAAAATCTCATCTCACATACGTCTGTACCGGAAAGGAGGAGCTCAACTGCTATATCGCCGTTCTCCTCCGCATAAAAGCAAATGTCCACCGGTGAGGAGAGCCAGGAGCAAACAGCCTGTCTGTGATCAGAAAAAAGAACGGTGCTTACGCATATAACGTCTTTGAAATACAGAGAGAATATTCTTTTTTGCTCATGCTTACCTATGGAAAAGTCTATAGAAAGGCCGCAGATATTGCAGTCATCTCTGAAATAGGCAAAGAAAACTGATGCGTTTCTTATAATGCGCGTGTCGTTCTCGCCTTCGATGAGGTGAGAAAGCTCCCTTGAAAGGTGAATGTTTTTCATTTTTTCTGTCCTTTTTGTGATTTGTGCCCTATAATCGTTTCAAAGTGTAAATTTGGTCCAAAATTGCAAAAAAAATTCGTATTTGTCCGATTTTTATAAATTAGCCCTTGACATCAGTACTTTATTGTGATAAACTACTAAACAAGTTAAAGGCAATGACCGGAAAGAAGTACACAGAGAAAAAGCTCTTTCAGAGAGCCGTCGGTAGGTGAAAGGCGGTAAGAGCTCCCCTGTCAAATACATTCCGAGAGCCTCGCCCCGAAATCAGGTAGGCGGCGACGGGAACTGCCCGTTACAGCAGGACAGCATCGCTTTTTGCCGTGCTTTGAGTGGCCCTTTGTGGCAATTGAGGTGGTACCGCGGATTTTCCGTCCTCTTGAAGCTGTAGCTTCAAGAGGACTTTTTGTTTTTCTCTGCCACCTTCTGTGAAAAATACAATTATTAAAATAAAGGAACCAATTATGACGATCGTAGACGTACTTGAAAGAAACGCAAGGCTCTATCCTAACGACGAGGCTCTCGTTGAGATAAATCCTGCAAACCAGCCCTCTAAGACCACAACGTGGCGTGAATATAACCTCATTGAAACTGCAGAGGGCGATAAATACCGCAGAACAATGACCTGGAAGGATTTTGACCGTCAGGCAAACCGTTGTGCAAACCTTCTTCTCACCAGAGGCATCAAAAAGGGAGATAAGGTTGCGATCCTTCTGATGAACTGCCTTGAGTGGTTGCCGGTATACTTCGGCATTCTCAAGTGCGGAGCCCTGGCCGTTCCCATGAACTACAGATATACGGCAGATGAGATAAAATACTGCCTTGATCTTTCCGATGCGTGTATGCTTATATACGGCCCCGAGTTTATCGACCGTGTTGCACAGGTCAGAGATGAGCTGACAGGCATCAAAAACTTCTTCTTCGTAGGCGATAACGTTCCCGAGGGAGCAGACAGCTACAGCGTTTATTCCACCTATTGCACGTCCACCGCTCCTCCCGTGATCATCACGGAGGATGACGATGCGGCCATATACTTCTCGTCGGGAACAACAGGCTTCCCAAAGGCGATCCTCCACGCCCACCGTGCACTTATCTGCTCCTGCGAAACCGAGCAGAAGCACCACTCCCAGACAAAGGAAGACGTTTTCCTTTGTATTCCTCCTCTCTATCATACGGGAGCTAAGATGCACTGGTTTGGAAGCCTTCTTTCCGCCAGCAAGGCGGTAATTCTCCGAGGAGTAAGCCCTGAATGGATAATGCAGGCGGTCAGCGAGGAGAAGGCCACAATAGTATGGCTTCTTGTTCCGTGGGCTCAGGATATTCTTGATGCCATAGACCGCGGCGACATAGATCCTTCTGAATACAGGCTTTCTCAGTGGCGCCTTATGCATATCGGTGCACAGCCGGTTCCCCCCAGCCTTATTAAAAGATGGAAGGAGAAATTCCCCCATCACGATTACGATACCAACTACGGCCTTTCCGAGTCTATCGGCCCCGGCTGCGTGCATCTCGGGGTTGAGAACATCCATAAGGTGGGAGCGATCGGAATTGCGGGATACCATTGGGAGACCGCCATTATCCGGCCTGACGGAACTCCCGTGCAGCGTGGGGAGGTAGGAGAGCTGGCGGTGAAGGGCCCCGGAGTTATGAAATGCTATTATAAGAATCCGGAGGCAACTGCTGAGATCCTTCACGACGGATGGCTCTGGACAGGAGATATGGCCAAGGAGGATGAGGACGGATTTATCTTCCTTGTGGACCGTAAGAAGGACGTTATCATCTCCGGCGGTGAGAACCTGTATCCCGTTCAGATAGAGGATTATCTCCGTGCAAACGAAAAGATCAAGGATGTGGCCGTTATCGGTCTGCCCCATGAGCGACTGGGCGAGATCGCTGCAGCCATCATTGAGCTCAAGGAAGGCTTTGAAGCCACCGAGGATGAGATCAATGCATTCTGCGAGGAGCTTCCCAGATATAAGAGACCCCGTAAGATCATCTTTGCAACCGTTCCGAGAAATCCCACAGGTAAGATCGAAAAGCCCCGTCTCCGTGAAATATACTGCGGCGGCGTGACCCTTGTGGAAAGTCAGATAACCAAGTAAATCAAAATATAAAAGGAGAAATAAAATGTTGACCAAAATTTTGACAGCAGCACTTTTGGTAGTCTTTTTTGCAGTTATGATAGGCATTGGTCTCTATTGCAGAAAGCACTCGACCGACGTTAACGGCTTCGTCCTGGGCGGACGCAGCGTAGGCCCCTGGCTCACTGCTTTCGCTTTTGGTACGTCATATTTTTCCGCAGTTGTGTTTGTAGGCTATGCAGGCCAGTTCGGCTGGAACTTCGGCCTTGCCTCTACGTGGATAGGGCTTGGCAATGCATTTGTCGGATCCCTCCTTGCATGGGTCATCCTTGGCAGACGTACCCGAATTATGACACAGCAGATAGAATCAAAGACAATGCCGGACTTTTTCGGCAAGCGCTTTGAGTCTGAGGGGCTGAAGATAGCGGCAAGTGTCATTGTTTTCGTTTTCCTCATTCCCTATACCGCATCTCTTTATAACGGTCTTTCCAGCCTTTTCAATATTGCATTTGATATCCCTTATTGGGTGGTCATCGTTATAATGGCGCTTCTCACAGGTCTTTACGTAATTTTTGGCGGTTATATGGCTACTGCTATTAACGATTTCGTTCAGGGAATCATAATGCTTGTCGGTATCATTGTTGTTATCGGTGCAGTTCTTGCAGATAACGGCGGACTTGGAGCGGCCATAGCAGAGCTTTCTCAAAAGACAGCAGAGTCCAATCCTGACCTTAACGGAGCATTTGCCTCCTTCCTCGGCCCTCAGCCCATGTTCCTTCTCATCGTAGTTCTTCTCACGTCTCTCGGCACGTGGGGCCTTCCCCAGATGGTGGGTAAGTTCTACTCCATCAAGAACGAGGATGCCATAAAAAAGGGAACTATAATCTCTACCGTGTTTGCCATCGTCGTGTCCGGCGGATGCTACTTCCTCGGCGCATTTGCAAGGCTCTATGAGGGCAATGAGGCTTTAAGGTATGCAGGCGGTAAGCTTGTGTTTGACAGTGTGATCCCGGCGATGCTGTCAAATCTTTCGCCTGTTATCATCGCAGTAGTAATGGTGCTTGTGCTCAGTGCATCAATGTCCACTCTTTCAAGCCTTGTGCTCACCTCAAGCTCCACTCTTACCCTGGACCTTATCGTGCCCGCAATGAAAAAGGAGCCTGCAGAAAAAAAGAAGCTCCTTATTCTCCGTATGTTCGTAATGGTGTTTATCGTTATCTCCGCAGTAATTGCGATCCTCAAGGATACCTATAATTTCTCTGCCATTGCGCAGATGATGGGCGTTTCCTGGGGAGCCCTTGCAGGCTCATTCCTTGCTCCCTTCCTCTATGGACTTTATTGGAAGAGAACAACAAAGGCGTCTGTCGTGGCAAGCTTCGTTTTCGGAAGTGTGCTTATGCTTTGCCAGATGCTTATCTCACTCGGAGCATTCTCCGTTGCAGAGATCCCCGTGCTTTCCTTCGTGTTCACAAACTCCCTCTATTCGGGAGTAGTGGCAATGATCGGCGGCCTTGTTATAGTGCCTGTTGTCAGCCTTATCACTCCAAAGATGGATAAGAAGAGGGTAGATGCAATGTTCTCCTGCTACGATAACGACGTAACGGTAAAAACAACAAAATCTCTGGGCAATTGATCTGTCAAAAGCTCAGCAGCCGGCATATGATATATCAAGGCAAAGCTTTGCCCCGAAAGGTGATATACATATGAAGATTGCATTAGTTCGCTCTCCGAGATTTCTCGCACCTATCCTTGCGAGGATATTCAGATTGAAATAATATGTAAAAAACTGCCAAGGCTTAGCCTTGGCAGTTTTCTTTTATATCAAATTCCGGTTTATGGTGGAGTTTGAAGCTGTGCAAACGTCAAAGGAAACCGCACAGAATTAAGTGGCAAAAAGAGATTTCGCCCTCTGCGGAGGGCGAGCGGGGGTTACACCCCCTGCACCCCTGTTGTGCGGCAAAAGGTGTTTCGCCCTCTGC
>JAFQNM010000024.1 GCA_017395885.1 Clostridia bacterium
CATGCAGGGAGCCTGAAGATATCGTCAAGTATTCCGAGGATAACAAGAATTCCGCCGCCGATCCAGATGGCGAAGAGCTGGGAGGAGGGCTCACAGAACACGAGTGTTGCAATGAGAAATCCTGCAAAGATCGCAAGTCCGCCAATTCGGGGAATAGGCTTTTTATGCATACGTCTTGCATCGGTGGGGATGTCAATAGCTCCGATCCTGAAAGCAAGGAGTCTGACGGGAGGGGTAATGGTATAGGATACCAGTGCAGCGCAGGCCACAGCAACTATTGCAATAATAAACGAAGTTAATGTCATATTATTTACCGTACCTTTTCCAGTTATTTTAAACTTACAGCTTTAATTTTCAACAGCTTTGATGCTTATGCACCTTGCGTTTGCATAGAGATCGGGGAGTCGGATCTCTATTTCCTTGCCTATTCCCAGGACACAGTTGCCTACAAGATATCCCGCAGAAGTCTTTTGGGCATCTGCGGTGGCCGTAATATAAAGGATGCTCGATCCTTCCATTACGGATGAAACGGGAGATCCCTGGGGATCTGTGCTTTGGTGATAGGCCTGTGAGGCGGAGACGGCACTGACAGTGCCCAGCTTCTGAGAGGAAGCGTGATCGTATATCCCGTTCCCTTCAGCGACCTTTGAGGTAAAGGCGCTGTCGATGGGAGAGATCTCCAGGACGTATTCCACCGTGACCTTATTTGCAGCTGAGCCGATACCCTTCAAAAGTCCGAAAAGTGCGGCTCCCAGTGCAACGGTAAGAGAAATGAAAATTATAACGTCTATAAGGTTGATCTTTCGCTTTGGTTTATTGTTCAAGCTCATCCCTCCTTAATTCTGCTCACGGCCAATGACAACAGAGGCCTGTTCTTTTGAGCAATCTGAGATAAGAGAACCTTGGATCTTGGATATCTCATTATCTGCGCTCCTTGCATAGGCTGAGCAGATGCCGCAAATCGTGAAGAAAAAGAGGTAGGACAGCTCATTTTTGTAGAGATTGCAGAAGGTGCAGCAGATGAGAATGACTCCAAGCGAGCATACTGAGGCGATCATGCCCATTTTGATATCGTCCCTGTCTCCCAGCTCACGGTAAGACGTCATACCCTTAGAAAGGCAGGGGACGGTGTATGCTTTGATTATGATACGGACGGCGTGTCCGATAATAAACAGAATGAATACGGAAAAAAGTATGAAACCAACGATGCCCAGTGCAGAAAGGATGCTGTAAAAGAAGCTTGAGCCGGACGTTGCGGCTTCGGAAAAACCGCTTCCGCACAGAAGGTATTCATCGGAAATAGGTGCCTGAGATGCCTTTGATATGCTCTCGGTGCTGTTATAGACCTGATAGATCTGTTTGTAAACGTAGTTATATATCCTTTCGCCGAATGAGCCTGCAAAGGTTATCATGACCGTGGAAAAAAGGGTAGCGCAGATCGCAAAATATATCCATCTTGAGCCTGTGATGATAAGGAGGAGTGCTGTGATGATGAGTGCACAGGCTAAATAGGGAACATCTCCGTTTATCAAAAGGCAGACTGTCATGGAAACGAGAGAGAGGATGAAGGATGCTCTGCTCATTTTGCTTTGCGGCTTGATCATAAAAGCTACGGCTATGGGTATGACGGAAGCCTGAGCCAGAGGCATAAAGCCTGTTTCAAAGGCGGGAAGCTTATTTATTGCATCAAGCAGGAAGGCAGAGTCTGAGATCCTTGCGTTCTGTGCAAGCAGGCTTATGGAAAATGCCATTATATATACGGCGCAAAGACAGCCTGTCGAAAAGACGAGGGCGTGAAGAAGCTTCGTTGCTTTTCTGCAGTCCCTCATGAGATATACGGTGAGGAAAAACGGGATCATCAGAAAAGCGAAGGAAAGAGAGTCGGCATAAAGGTCTCCTCTGCAAAACAGGAAAGCTCCCATGGAGCAAAGGAGAAAAACTGTTACGATAAGGTCGGTCTTTCTTTCCTGTATCCGTCTTTTGCCTCGAATGAGCTTGAAGAGGAAGGATAAAGCAGTAATGCTTATAATAACGTACTGGATATCTGTGTCTGCAACGAAAAGCAGAATGGCAGAGACCGTAACTCCGGCCTCCGGGACGCAGAGGATGATCCCTCCGACGATCACTGTGGCAATTGCAAGGACTACGCTTTCAAAGGGGAAGATTGCCGTTGCAAGGCCTGCCAGAACTCCGAAAACGAAGCCTGCACCGAGGCGGTTTCTGTGTTCCTTTTCAAAAAGGGTCTCTCTTCTTATATGGAGATAGTCACAAACGGTGCTTCCTGCATAGCTTTGCAGTAAAGCCTCTGAAATGTTTGAAGGAGACAGGATCAGGGGGATGGAGCAGACCGAAAGTATTATACCGCCGTATATTGCAGAGCTTTCCAAAGGGAGGTCTGTAAAAAGTGATATGACCCACGCAACAAGACCTGAATAAATGCCGAAGGTCAAAAGGAATACTCCTGCGATCCTTGTAGAGGATCTGAGTACGTTTCTGCGGATAAGGAAAGCGAGGTGGGCGCAAATGCTGTGGTCATAGGACTTTGTAAACGAAGTGCTCAAGCTGTTGAGCCTGTCTGTAAACGATCTGCCCGTATTGTTCATACCGGTTTTTTTGTCCATCCCTATCCTCCTTCCGAAACGCAAATATACATAATGTATTATACTACAAACATTTATGGATTTCAAGGATTTAGGCAATTATTATACATTAAATATAAGAACATATATAATTATCCACAAAAAGCACCCGATATTATGATGTAAAACAGCCATAATAAAAAACGGCACTCCCCAACTGATACACTGAGCGCAGTATCATGCTGAGAGGTGCCGTTTTTTTCTGTTATTCCCCGTACCAAAATCTTTCAAGGGATGCTGCAAGGGCATAGGGGTCTGAGGTGAATTTTATATGCTTCCAGAATTTCGGGAAAAGGCGGTATATATTAGGTGTACCGTAGCGGTCATCTACAAGCACGACCACTCCGCGGTCGTTTTCGCTTCGTATGACACGGCCTGCGGCCTGCAATACCTTTATCATTCCGGGATAGGTATAGGCGTAGTCCTTTCCGCCCTCTCTGGTCTTTTCAAAGTAATCTGCAAGGATATTCTGCTCGGCAGTGATCTTCGGCATACCCGTTCCGATGATAATAGTTCCGATAAGGCTGTCGCCCTTAAGATCAACGCCCTCGGAAAAAGCTCCGCCGAGGACTGCGAAGCCGACAACGCTCTCCTCCTTTTCAAACTGAGCGAGGAACTTGTTCCTGTCGTTGTGGCTCATCCCTCTTTTTTGCTTTACACAGCGAACGTAGGGCATACATTGGGATACCTCCTCGTATACCATGTCCATATACTCGTAAGAAGGGAAGTATACCATATAGTTGCCCTCCCGTGCTTCCACCGTGCCCATAATGATCTCCGTGATGTCGGGAACGCTCATTTCCCGCTCCTCATATCTTGTGCTTACGCCGTCGCAGGCAAAAAGGCAAAGATTTTCGGGATCGTAGGGAGAGTCAAGCTCAAGGAGCGTTGCGTCCTTCATACCCAGAACGTCGGCAAAATAGTCCATAGGGGTAAGGGTTGCAGAGAACATGACCGTGCTTTTTGCGCATAGCAGCATTTGAGAGAGCATAGGGGAAGGATCAAGGCATCTTATTTCCATTTTCAGCTTTGGTCCCGTAAGCTCAGCATAAAAGGCAAAGCCACGGTCGAAAAGTGTTGAGGCACGGATGAATTCGCCGGAATATTCCACTGCCTCTTCAAGCATAAGCGCCGCTTCCTCCTCCCGTGCGGCTTCTCGTGCGGCACGGACAAATTGGGAAAAGGCCTCGGGAAGACCCGGCACCATTCTTTCGGATAGATAATATCCGATGCTTTCCCCGGCGCTGTTCTGATGCTCCTCTGCCTTGCAAAGCGCCATCACCTCACGCAGCTTTTTGATAACGGCACCGATGCCGTCAAGGAGCGCAGTGTTTTTTGTAATAACAGGAGCATCTGTTTTATAAAGCTTCAAGAACGGCTCTGCCGTAAGGGCTGCGGAATACATTTCCCTCGCTCTGTCGGGAAGATTGTGAGCCTCGTCGACGAGAAAAGCGTACCTGCCTCTCCTGCCTTCAAAATATCGCTTGAAGCGTACCGAGGGATCAAAAACGTAGTTGTAGTCGCAGATTATGACCTCGCAGTATTCACTTGCATCAAGAGACAGCTCGTAGGGGCATAGCCTGTGCTTGTCGGCAACCCTTTGTACTGTTGCGCTGTCGAGAACGGGGCCTGCCTTCAGAAGCTCAAGCAAAGCGCTGTCGCGCCGCTCCTCGTAGGATACCCTTCCTATC
>JAFQNM010000220.1 GCA_017395885.1 Clostridia bacterium
TGATTTCCGAAATCAACAGTATAGATGGGGCTTTGATGTCAAAATGTGTTGATTTTTGTAGGTATAATTGGTATAATTGCAGTATGACCTGTCAAAGATCAACGGAGGTTTTTATGAGCTGCCAGATTTTTATAAGCTACAGAAGAAAGGGTGGCGACGATTTTGCCTTTCTTTTGCACGAGTACCTGAACAGAGATGGCTACCACGTCTTTTTTGATACAAAATCACTTGAATCCTGCGATTTTTCGGAGGAGATCGAAAAGAGCATCAAAGAATGCACAGATTTTATTCTTGTGCTTTCTCCCGGAGCTCTTGACAGATGCAATAATCCCGATGACTGGGTGAGAAGAGAGATAAGCCTTGCCCTCAGGCACAATAAGCGCATAGTTCCGGTTATGAAGGCGGGCTTTGAATTTCCAAAGACCTTGCCTGAGGAGTTTGATCATATCCGAACGATACAGGCGGTAAATTTTCCTCAGGAATATTTTGATGCGGCGTATCAGCGCCTTGTTACCGTTCATCTGGATTCACGGCTTGACGATATTTCCCGTGAGAGCGAGGATAAGATAAAGAGAGGTGCCGCAGAGGGCAACCTTTCCATGATGAACGAGTATGCTCTGAAGAACGAAATGGGCACACAGCAAACGCTGGAGAACCCTGCAGAGGCTGTTCGCTATTATATGGAGGCCTCCGAAAAGGAGCTGCCTGCCGCCTGCTACAATCTTGGAGATATATACGAGAAGTGCAGTGATGACCCTGTGCTTGCAGCGGAATACAAAATCCATATTCCCCATAGCATATCCGATGAGGAAAAAACAGGCTATTTCACGGATATAGCGATGAAATATTATAAAAAGGCAGGAGACTATGCACCTGCGCTGTACAGAATTGGTGTTATATCTGAAAAGTCTAAGGATCTGACGGTGGCGTTTTCCTACTATCTGAAGGCTGCCGCTCAGGATTATCCCCCCGCTCTCAACGCTGTTGGCTTCTATTTGCAGTACGGTCTGGCAGAGGAAACTCTGACAGATGTTGAGCGTATCGAAAGAGCGGAGCAGTATTATGGCAGAGCCGAGGCAATGGGACTTGCCGTTGCAGCCTATAACCATGCAAGGCTGAGAGAAAACGCCTCCGATGAGGAATACGTTATCGCTGCATATAAGAGAGCATTTTTCAGCAATCCTCCCATCCCTCAGGCGGCCTTTGCCCTTGCCAAGCTTTATGAAACGAGAAAGAGGGATAAAATAACGGCAAGGCATTATTATCAGCTTGCTCTTGAGAACGGATTTCGCCGGGCTGAAAAGGAGCTGAGCCGACTTGAGCAGGATATAAGGTCCTCTCGCTGACGTGGAGAAGGTGATATTATGAAAAATATAGAGAAAAAAGTTAAAAAAGAGAAGGCCCTGAACAGAAACGCCTATTCTCTCAGCAACGGTGCATTCAGATTGCTCTGGTTTGCTTCCATAGGTGCTGTTGCCGCAAGCCTTGCAGAGCCCTTTCTGATGACCCTGGGCACGGCGACTTCATTTATCATAATGGGTGCGGTTACCCTCTTTGTCACAGTGGTGGGGCTCATATTCACTTTCCCCCAAAAGGGAGTTCTGGTGCCCTATTCCAGAAAAGAGGGATTTAACTTTATCGGCCTCCATAACCTGACAAAGGAGAACCTGGGCAGCCGTGCAAAGGACGTTCTTTCGAGAAACGAGGAGGTCAGATGCATACATGATCTGCTGGAGAACGTTATTTTCCCCCAGAGCGATATTAAGCAGGCCATTTGCATAACGGGAAAGAGCGGATGCGGAAAGTCTACCATACTTGCCTTTTTTCAGCAGAAATACGAGGGTGAGTATGAGATACATAACTTTTCGGGAAACTATAACTCTCTGAGGGCCACTCTTGAGCAGCAGTTTGATACCTGCAATATTGATATGAGGATCAGAGAGCTTTCCGGAGAGAACAGAAAGATAGTGTTTATCTTTGACCAGTTTGAGAGATATTTTTATCTTTCAGAGGAGCGCCAGCTTGATGTCAGAAAGTTCATAGCCTCTCTTTGCATGAAAAATACTGCAATTATCGCCTCCATGAGAGAGGAATTTCTGGCAGAGTTTCTCCGTGAATTTGACCTGAACGATATAAAGTCCAATATGAAGACCAACGATGAGGTGGAGCACAGAGGCCTTTTGAGAAGGCTGGTAGGCTATATCAAGGATTCTGAGAACTACGTTGTTATCAACGGCAGCCGAAGAAGAATAACCCTTTCCCGCTGGAAGAGCGATAATATCAAGAGCCCCGAGTTTCTTCATGTTTCCGACCCTGAGGGCAAGAGGGCCGTTATAGATAAGACCGATGCCACCATATTCTACTGTGAAAATCAGAATAAGATGAAGGTGAACGCCGGCGGCCAGACTCAGGCCTCCTCCATGATGCTTGGAAAGTGTGAGGAAAAATTCGGCACCGACGTTGGTCGTGACCTGTATGCGCTGTATTTTGATAAGCCGCTTATCGAGCAGCAGATAATCTTCCACATGGCAGAGTTTGATGCGGCCGTGAGAGAGGGAGCAAGCTCGGCAGAGGAGTTCTGCTCAATGGATACTCACGATATCATCAAGAGATATTTTGATATCCAGCTTTCCTCCACGGGAGATTATTTCAATGCATCAAGAATAATGTATATGCTTTCCTCCTCCCGCCTCCATCAGATATCCATGAAAACCAAGGAGATAGTAGAGGGGCTGAGGGCAAATCAGTTCTCTCCGAAGGGCAAAAAGGCTGTCAGCCGTGTTATAGCACAGCTTGAGGAGCTTCAGCTTATCAGAAAAAACTCCTCAAACAGCGATGCCGAATATGAAATAGCCCACGACTATATCGCAACGGCGTTCCTTAACTACAGCCGTGCCAATATGGATAGAAACGTAAAGGCTGCGCTGGATATATTCCTTGCAGATTTCATAGAGGATTTTGAGAGAAACCTGACCCTGCAGAACAGCAACGTGCCGGGAGCCTCAAGAAGGAAAAAGGCGCCGGAGAAGAGGAACGACCCGGAGAAGGACAGATTCTATACTGTGGCAACTGTTGTTGCCTGCGTGCTTTGCCTTGTAACAGACGTTATCTTCCGCTTTGTTTGGAACCCGTGGGAGACAGTCTGGTCGGGAGCCAACCCCATGCAGGGAGTGTTCCCCATATTCATACCTATCCATATCATGCTCAGCATAGTATATTTTTACCAGCTTTATGATAAGGTGTTCAAGTATTATAACGGAAAGAACAATGCATTTTTGAAGGTGGAATATATAGGAATGGTGCTGGTGGCAGTTCTTTGCGAGGCGCTTTATCCTCATTTTGTAATAACAGACGGCCTCGGCCTTGTGGTTGTGGGAGCAACAGCCTGCCTGATTCTTGATAGGGACTACCGAGAGGCCAGCAGAGCGGCCCTTAACAGCTACGGAATAAAGTGTGTTGTGGTAGGCTTTGCCTTTGCATTGGCTCACGTGCTGTTTTATATTTCTCAGGGAGAGTTTCCCGTATTTCTCATCGTGTTTGAAATGGCGGCAGAAACGCTTCTGGTGGGATATGCCCATTTCTCTCATATGACGAGAGAATATCTGTACGGAAGATGTATGGACGTTTCCGGAAACAAGATCAGATAATAGTAAAGCCACCGCAAAAAGGGAGTTGCGGTAAGGGATTACCGCAAGCTCCCAATGATATATTTCCTACGGAAATGTGAAATATTGCTGACGAAAGTAAAAAATACTCCGTTGTTTTGCAACGGAGTATTTTTGTTCCTTAATATTTTCGAAGAAAATATTTCATAGGCGAAGCCTATTTCATACGGCGACAGCCGTATTTCACCAATTTGCTTTGCAAATTGATATCATTGTAGGTTGGTCTTTTCCCTAAGACCAACCTACTAA
>JAFQNM010000221.1 GCA_017395885.1 Clostridia bacterium
GTGAGCTTGCGAGCTTTTGGGGGTTCCTGTCAGCGTACAAAGGTACGACAGGACTTGAAAGGGCGAAAAGCTAGAAATCCCCTGAAAATCAGGGGATTTCTTTAATGTGACTTTAATTACTTGTTGCTTTTGCCGTTTACAGTTAAAGCTTCGACCCGGCTATCTTTGTTTTGATATATTTGCGATCTGCGCCTTTTTCGACAGCCTGAAAAATACTCCGTTGTTTTGCAACGGAGTATTTTTGTTCCTTAATATTTTCGAAGAAAACATTTCACAGGCGAAACCTATTTCACACGTCGTCAGACGTATTTCACCCATTGGCAGCGCCAATGGATTTCACTGTGGGGTGCCATATCCCTATGGCCACCCCACTAAAGGGGACTTTTTACTGCTTCAGAGATTTCTTTTTCCATTTTCCGAAGGCGTAGAATATTACTGTCAGCACAGCTCCCAGCACCCAAGAGCAAAGCAGGGAGATCTGGATGCACTCCTGCCTTCCGTAGGGCAGAAGCTCTGTTCTGGTAAGATACGAGATGCCGTAAGCCACCGGCACACGAACCGCCACCGTTGTGATAAGCGATATCCACATAGGAGTCAGAGTATCTCCCGCTCCTCTCATTACGCCCGAAAGGCTCTGGGTCACCGCAAAGGCTATATAGCCTGCCGCCAATATTTTCATAAGGCTGTTGCTGAGGGCGATAAGCTCCTCCGTATCGGTGAAGAGACCCATTAAATACTTTCCGAAAAAGAGTATCGCCACGGTGATGGCCGCAGAGCAGCCAACTGCCATCAGCGTTCCCTGTCGGGCTCCCTTTTTAACTCTGTCATAAAGTCCGGCTCCCACGTTCTGACCGGAAAACGTGGTCAGCGCCATTCCAAACGAGAAGTTTGGCATCATTGCAAAGCCATCAACCCTCATAACAACTACGTTTGCCGCAATGAACATCTCACCAAAGCAGTTTGTGAGAGACTGGACTATTATCATTGCAGAGGAGAAAATGGCCTGGGTAAGTCCGGAGGGGAGACCCAGCCTTATGAGAGTTTTTACATAATGCTTCTGCAGCCTCAGATAATACGGCCCGAAATCAAAGCTTGTTTGCATTCTTGCAAGCTTGATAAGGCACAGCACCGCAGACACGAGCTGCGCTATTACGGTTGCAAGGGCTACACCGCCTACCCCCATTCCCACAACGGCAACAAAAAGCACGTCAAGGCCTATATTGAGCACCGTTGCTACAAGGAGAGCCATGAGAGGAAAGAAGGAGTCGCCCATTCCCCTAAGTATTCCCGAAAGGATATTGTAATACGCCATTCCCGCAATTCCCACAAGGGAAATGATAAGATAATCGGCACAGCCCTTCGCTATGGATTCGGGAGTATTGAGCACATCAAGCAGGGGGGTGATAAACGGAAGCGCTATAACGATAAGGCCAATGCTTGCAATGGCGGTAACGGTTATGGAGTTTCCTATGGTGGAGGAAAGCGCCTCTCTGTTTTTTGCACCGAAATACTGGGCTACCATAACTCCTGCTCCCGCAGAGATTCCGATAAACAAAACGAGAAGAAGGTTGAGAATGGGAGCCGCGCTGCCAACGGCGGCAAGAGCGTTATCTCCTATATATTTGCCAACAACTATGCTGTCCACCGTATTATACAGCTGCTGGGCAATATTTCCTATGAGCATAGGCAGAGTGAAGGAAAGTATACATTTCCAGGGATCGCCTACGGTCATATCAGAGGTGGAATTGATCTTTTTTAGCACACACTTACCTCAATTATAATGTTATAATGCAAGTATAGCACAGACTGCTTCAAAGTTCAACAAATTATCCTTTTAAAGCCTCAAAAAGCCGTGATTCCCTTGAAAAAGAAAAAATACGGGTATATAATCAATTTGTGATCAAAAATCGGATGTCACCGAGAAAGGAATACCCATATGAAAACATGCACAAAATGCGGAAAGAACGTTTCCGACGCAACTCCCATGTGCCCCAGGTGCAACTGTGTTGCATTTCACACGGATAAAAACGCCTATGAGGGGTTCTTCTCCCAGATGCTTATGGAGCTTTTGGAGAAAAAACCAAAGCTTGCCTTTGCTATCATCGGCGTTATCATTGCAGCTTTTGTTATTTTTCTTATCTGGGCATTCAACAGCTGACAAAAAGGAAGTGTTTATCAAATGAAAAAGCTGAAGGTCATTCTCATCGGCGCCGGCGACCGCGGCATCAGGTATACGGGTCTCATGAAGGAAATGAGCGATAAATACGATATTATCGCCGTGGCAGAGCCCCTTGAAAACAGACGTGAATTTATAAGGGAGCGGCACTCTATCCCCTCAGATATGTGCTTTGAGGACTGGCGTCCCCTTCTTGCAATGGGCAAAATTGCAGACCTTTGCCTTATCTGCACCATGGACCGTGACCACTTTGCCCCTGCAATGAAGGCTATTGAGCTGGGCTACGACCTGATGCTGGAAAAACCTATCGCCCCCACCCAGGAGGAATGCACAGCTCTTACAAAAGCCGCAACGGACAAGGGCGTTAAGGTCGTTATCTGCACTGTGCTCCGCTATTCCGACGTTTTTCTGACGCTGAAAAAGCTTATCGACGAGGGAAGACTCGGCAAAATAATGTCCATAAACCACGAGGAGTGTGTTGGCATAGTTCACCAGAGCCACAGCTTTGTTCGCGGCAACTGGGGAAACACCTCAAGAAGCTCCAATATGCTGCTGCAAAAATCCTGCCACGATATTGATATTCTCCAATGGCTGCTGGGAAAGAAGTGCAAAAAGGTACAGTCCTTCGGCACCCTTTCCTATTTCACAAGAGAAAATGCCCCCGAGGGCTCTCCCGAGCGATGCCATGAGGGCTGCCCCCACGGAGAGACCTGCCCCTTCAACGCCGTGAAGCTCTACTACGACGATAAAGAAAACGGCTGGTTCAGAGGAGCCGCAACAAAGCACGTTTATCATACGGACGAGCTGGTTGAGCGTGCCCTTCACGAAACGCTGTACGGAAAATGCGTTTTCAAGTGCGACAACGACGTGGTAGACCACCAGACGGTCAATATGCTCTTTGAGGATAACGTTACCGTTACGTTTTCAATGAACGCCTTTAACGCAGGCGGCAGGCACATCCATATTATGGGCACCGAGGGCGAAATACGTGCAGCCCTGGATTCAGGCTCACCCATCACCGTTTACGATTATAAAACAAAGTGCTATACCGAATACGATATTACGGGAACAGACGGAGTTGTGGGCGGCCACGGAGGCGGAGACGAGGGCATCGTTGCCACCGTTTACGAGTATCTGACCGGAGACTACAACGGCACCTCTATTCCCGAAATTGAGGAATCTCACTATAACCACTCTATCGTTTTTGCCGCAGAAAAGTCAAGAGCCGATGGCACGGTGGTTGATTTTGATAATTATTTCTCCGAAATAAACAAATAAAAGAAGCTCCCAAAAGGGAGCTTCTTTTATTGAATATCGGAGAATACTTAATAATTCCGATTTATCGGGGTGTTTGAAGCTGTGCACACGTCAA
>JAFQNM010000222.1 GCA_017395885.1 Clostridia bacterium
CTCACGGGGCCTTTGTTCAAAGGAGTGACCACCCCTTACCGACAAGCCGAATTATTAAAGTTTTCGCCCGCCTTTTTCAAAAGGCGGCAGGGTCAAGGGGCGGAGCCCTGGGCGCCCTCCGCAGAGGGCGAAATCTCTTTTTGCCACTTAATTCTGTGCGGTTTCCTTTGACGTTTGCACAGCTTCAAACTCCACGTTAAACCGGAATTTATCAAAGCTTCAGGATTTATCATATTATCAAGCACACAAAACGCCCCCTGCAAATCAATTTGCAGGGGGCTGATTTTCAGTTCACTCCGGAGACATCTCGAACGAGCATATTCAGGTCTATGCCATTAAACATACCGTCAGAGTTAAGGTCTCCTGCTGCAAGCTGCATCTCGGTAGCCGTTACCGAGCCTGCAACAAGTCTCTTTCCTATATTGATATCCATTGCCGTGGTGTAGCCGTCTCCGTCAAGGTCTCCCGGAATTATTACGGTAACAGCCTTCTTTCCGTACACGGTTGTTACTCCCTCTGCTGCTACCACCTCTGTTATGGGAGAAGCTGAACAGCTGCTATCAGCATACCATCCCTCATATCCATCGGGAAGGGCGGGAAGCTTGACCGTGTTTCCGACAACGGCACTTATACTATCGACGCCTTCAGCATCAAAGCTTACCGTTCCGAACACCACGGCCGCCTTCTCCTCAAGCCTTGCCTGGACTCTTTCGATCGCGTATCCTCTGTTGCCTGCCAAGGTGCCCTCGCTCTTCCACGAGCTCCATGCTCCGTTGGAATACACCCTGTATTTGAGAGAATAGTAATTTGCCACATTTCCCTCAAGAGCAAGTTTAAGTGTATAGATCGAATCGCCTCTTACCGCAGAGCCATCCGATCCGCTTGAGGCTGCAAGTGATGCACCGGTTGCACTGTAGCTTACAGATCCGTCTATGATACCGTCAAGGCTCATAGAGAAGCTCGTCATTGTGCTTCTATCGGTCATTGAGCCGCCGGTATACGTTCTGCCGCCGTTCTGCTGATAGAAGAGAACAGGCATATGCTCACCGTATGCAATGTCAAGATATGCCTTACGGTTTATTATATTGGTCTTTATTGCGTTTACAGTATAATCAAGGTATCTCTTTGCGCTTGTTCTGTCGGAGAAGAACTCCGCCTCACTGATATTATGGAATACCGCCCAGCCCTCGTCTACGTAGTTTCTCATAAGGCTGTTATAAAGCACGCTCTCATATGCATCTATGGTTGCATTTATTTTCTCAGGGTCAAAGGCGTCCTTCACGGTATCAGAGTACATCTTATTGACACGCTCTACAAATTCAGGATACTGAAACAGCATCTTGAACCACTCGGCTCTGTACTCATCGGAGCAATCGGTTATGTTCTTGAGAAAATCTGCCTCTGTTCCCTGCTCGTAGCCGCTATTTGCATAATCGTACGAGCCGAAACAACGGTCATAGTCCCAGAGGGGGCCCATATGAATAACGTCATCGGGGCCGTCTATATAAAAATAGGTGCTGGCAAGGGTAGCATCCACGTTCATGCAGAACTCATTGATAAAGTAGAACTGAACGAATGAATCAACGTCAATAAGGCTTTCTACCTTTGCCCAATCCTTGCCGTTATTATAAAGCTCGTTTTCAAGCTCGTTTATCCGCCCCTCAAAAAAGCTCTTTATCTGGGCTACCTGCTCTATTACCGCAGCATCTGCAGTTTCCTCAAAATCCGTATTATATTCCTTATAAACAAAGGGTTTGCCGGAAACGCTTGTTTTAAAATAGAATTCCTCCTCTTCAACTCGTTTTGCAGACTCCATCTCGGCAATTACTCCCCAATCGTGATTGAGGGGCACACGGTTTTCTCCTATTTCCACCTTTTCGCAAAGCTGGTATACTCCGATATAGTTACCGTCTATATAAAGATCCACAAAAACAGACTTGCAAACATAGGCCATGCCGATGCTCTCGGCAAGGTCGAAAATGATCTTATTACGGATAAAGGATCCGTCTACGTAATTGGCAAGCAGCACCCACTTTTTTGCCTTACCCATGCCGAACATATCAGTTTGGGAATCAAACTTGA
The DNA here is from genome assembly GCA_017395885.1 of Clostridia bacterium. Lineage (GTDB taxonomy): Bacteria > Bacillota > Clostridia > Oscillospirales > CAG-272 > Avispirillum. Next base: position 2,083 of record JAFQNM010000222.1, read on the forward strand.
TCTGGTAAGGCTTCTTCATAAATCCAAAGGTTGAGTTTCCTCTCGTTTTCATCTCAACGCCTGTGGATGCCATATCATAGGCGGAATCCCATGAGCCTTCAACAGATACGTGAGCACGTATCTTTGCCTCCTTGCTTGCATGGATAGTATCAAGGCTGTAGCCTGAATCTATGCTGATATGCATCTCAGGTACGTTTCCCTGTACTTCTCCGATAAGACCGGAAGCATCCGCCGCAGCGGTCATGGGGATGCAGGCCAAAACTGTTGCAAGCACAAGCATAACGGACAGCACCGTTTTCAATGTCTTTTTCATTTTTTATTCCTTTCGTTTATATAATTTTTTATAAACACTAATTAAGTGCACGGCCCGTTAGAACGTTGCCCTTTCTGCCGGTTAATGCCACGGCCACCGTTTCTCCGGTTCTGTCGCCGTCAGTTTCAAAATCACATTCGATAAAATGCTCTGTGTGACCGTTTGTTATTCCGTTTCTGTGCATTTCGCAAAGGACAAAAACAGGGTCCGCCTCTCCGTGCAACTCAACGTAGCGGTCAAGGATCTCGCTCTGAATCTTCTCTCCGACTCGGGCCAGAGCAGCCGCTCTCTCCTTTTTTACGGGCTCGGGGATCTGACCTGGCATTTCTGCCGCCTCTGTTCCCTCTCTTTTGGAATAGGGAAAAATATGGAGATGCAGAAATCTTGCCTTCTTACAAAACTCAACAGTTTCAGAAAAATCCTCGTCCGTTTCTCCGGGGAATCCGACTATCACGTCGGCCGAAAAGGTAGCATCGGGAATACGTGCTCTGACTCTTTCTATTGCAGAAAGAGCCTTCTCTGCGGTATATTTCCTTCTCATTCTGTTTAGAGTTCTCGTACAACCGGACTGAATGGAAAGATGAAAGTGAGGCAGGAGCCCCTTTACCCTTGTGAGATTTTCAACAAATGCCTCATTCATCACCGTAGGCTCCAGAGATCCCATCGTTATTCTCTCTATTCCATCTATGCGATCCACCTCAAGAAGAAGCTCAGAAAGCCCAATTTCATTGAGGTCTCGACCATATGATGCAGTTTCGATGCCGGTTAATATAACCTCGCTGTAGCCTTTTTTTGCAATTGCAGAAATCTCCTCAAGCACATTGCTGACAGGACGGGATCTTACCCCTCCTCTGGCCTTTGGAATTATACAGTAGGCACAGCGGTTTTCGCATCCGTCCTCTATTTTTATATAGGCTCTTGCCCTTGTAGGTTTGGAAACAGAAACCTTATCATACGGTGCCTTCATAATATCGCCCACGCATTTTATGTTTCTTTCTCCGTTCACGAGAGAAAGTGCAATATCTGCAATTTTTGATTTTTCGCCGTTGCCGACAACGGCTGCCGCTCCCGCACTGAGAGCACCCTCTGCCGCTATCTGAGCATAGCAGCCAGTTACTATTACGGCTCCCCCGGGAGAAAACGACATTGCCCTTCTTATATGCTGGCGGCTTTTTCTATCGCTCTCCGCTGTTACGGTACAGGTATTGATAACTGTTATATCGCACTCCTCACCAAAGGGCACGATCTCAAATCCTACTCCGGCCAGCATTTCAGCAACGGCATCGGATTCGTATTGGTTGACTCTGCAACCGAGAGTAAAAACAGATGCTTTCATTCTTTTTTCAACTTTTGTCAGTTGACGGCTCATGCCTTTGCGCCCTTGGAGCCTTTGGCTCCCTTCGCGCCGGTGGGAGCTCCCATTGCAAGAATATTGGTATCAAAGGAGTATGTTATATCCTCATCCTCCCTTGCCCTCTTCAGAGCAAGAGCTACAAGTCTGTCCAGAAGCTCTCGGTATTCTACTCCCAACGGCTTCCAAAGATAGAAGGACAGGCTGCCGGGGATAGTATTGAACTCGTTGATATAAAGCTCACCGGAATCGTTATCTATCATAAAGTCTATACGGGAAACGCCGTTACAGCCAAGATGCCGGAAGGCCTCTACCGCCATTGTTCTTATACGCTCACGCATTTCGGGAGTAAGGTCTGCGGGCACCTTTCTCTTAAGGCTTGCCATACCTCCCTTTGTGCCTCCGGACTTTGCTCCACCCTTTGAGCCCTTTGATCCGCCGCCGGACATATATTTGTCCTTATAGCTGAGGATCTCATCTGCCATAAACGGCTCCTCGCACTCAGATGCATCTGCCTTTGTTGTATCTCCCACAACGGAGCAGTTGATCTCTCTCAGCGCTGTTACCGCACGCTCAACAAGCACCGTATCCGCATAGGAAAAAGCATCCTTGAGCGAAGCTTCAAGCGCTTCCCTGCTATCTGCCTTGGATATTCCCACAGAGGAGCCAAGGTTTACGGGCTTTACAATAACGGGATAAGGTATCTTTGCCTCTACAGCCTCGATGCAGCTCTCAAGCCTTGTATTTCTCTTATTGAATCTGAGGCACTCAAGCACGGGGAATCCTCCCTCCTTGAGCACCGTTTTCATTACGTACTTATCCATACCAACGGCAGACGCAAGCACGTCACAGCCTACGAAGGGCAGGCCGAGAGTTCTCAGATAGCCCTGTAACGCTCCGTCCTCAACGTTTGTTCCGTGAACGATGGGAAAAGCAACGTCTACTATAATATCGTTCTTCTTTTTTCCCTCAAGCTCCCGAAGCACGGTATTTCTGCCCTCACGGACGAAAAGCACCTTTCTTGAAGCCTTCAGCATTGTGGGTATGCTCTTATAGGACTCTGCATTTCTGAGAGTCTCTCCCGTATACATCTCACCTTCCTTTGTGATATAGACGGGAATTATACTGTATTTTTCTGCATTCAGATTTTCCATTGCC
>JAFQNM010000223.1 GCA_017395885.1 Clostridia bacterium
CGGTAGAAGCAGTATCCGCCGCTTGTATTGGAAATGAGTCCGAAAAAGTCCTCGCTGCCAAGATAATTGATCCAAGGGTAAGGAGTATCAGGTCTTGTAATGACGTACTCACGGTCAAGATCGTTAAAATAGCCGAATTTCATACATTTATATCCTTTCAATTGTTTTCTCAGTTAAAATTTTCCATATTGAGAGCCGAAAAGCTCTCTGTGTAAATATCGCAAAGCTCTCTGAGAGCTTCTTTATTATCCTTTTCTGTCAGGTCATAGACCCCGCAAACGGAAAAGCCTGCAGCCTTTGCGGTCTTTGCAGCATGCATAGCGTCCTCAAATACCCAGGCGCTCTCGATCTCTCCGTCTATGGCATTAAGAGCTGCCATAAAGATATGCGGCTTGTCCTTACCGTGGCCAACGTCGGAGCAGGTCACAATGCCCTCGAAAAATTCAAGCAGACCAAGTCTTTCAAGTGCCGGACGGATGAGAGAGCTGTAGGTGGCCGTTGCAACGTACATTCTCACACCGTTTTCTCTGAGCATTTTGAGAAAAGCGTGTACACCCTCCTTGGGAAGCACCTTTTCAAAGTAGAACTCTCTCGTTACCCTTCTTGCATCTTCCTCTATCTCATCTGCAGTTCCGATACCGAAATTGGCAGATAGGTATTCCGCCGTTTCTCTAAGGCTGAAATACTGTATAGTCTCGTCAATATCCGGTGGAAAATCTACTCCCTTTGACCTGAGATAATCGCTGCCAAAGTTGATCCACATCTGCATAGAATCAAGGAGAGTTCCGTCAACGTCAAATATTGCGTATTTAATCATCTTATCCTCTTGACAAAGGTCTCTGCATCTTCATTCCACATGGCGATGAGAACACCGTTCTGGGCACTGATGAGCGCCTCCTCACCTGTAAACTCATTGCTGACACCAAGCGGCACGGAGCTTGTAAGGCAGGCATCGGAAAGGGTGTATTTTAAGCCGCTGAGGTTAACACCCATCGTTCTTGCAGGAGAAAAGACCGAGATCATACCGCTCTTTCCCTTTTCAAAGGAAAGCTCATCCTCATCACCGAAAACGCAAACGGCATTATCCTCACCCCAAAGCCAGCAAACACAGCCGTGGTCTGCAGCACCTGCACAGTTCTGGAGGTTTGCCATAGTGTGGTCAAGCCTCCCACCAAGGCCACCGTATATCACAAAGCTGCGAAAGCCAAGCTTTATGCCCTCACAAAGAGCGAGAGCAGTATCTGTATCGTCCTTTTCACAGGGGTGGCATATTTTGTTATCAAGCTCGGGAACTCTGCCGAGAGAATCGAAATCTCCAACGGCAAGGTCTGCACAAACTCCCGTTTTTTCAAGAGCGGCAAGGCCTCCGTCCGCAGCAATAACGTAGTCCCCTTCTCGCTTATCTATGTACATTCCGTCAGTAACGGATGCACCGATTATATAACATATTTTTTTCATATATCTCCTTTATTCCGTTCCAAGGATCAGAAGCTTTGCATATGACATATATTCTCTGACAAGA
>JAFQNM010000224.1 GCA_017395885.1 Clostridia bacterium
GAATACGGGAGCAACTCCCGACGGCAGAAAGGCGGGAGCGCCCTTTGCACCGGGAGCAAACCCCATGCACAACAGAGAGGCTTGCGGTGCACTTGCGTCTCTTAACTCCGTTGCAAAGCTCAGATATGAGGATTGCAGAGACGGTATCTCCAATACCTTCTCCATCACTCCCGAGGCGCTGGGCAAAACGGAGGAGGAGAGATATTCAAACCTTGTTTCTGTGCTGGACGGATATTTTGCAAAAATGGCTCATCATATAAACGTAAACGTTCTCAACAGAGAAACTCTCATAAAAGCTTATGAGAATCCCGAGGAATACCCTAATCTGACCATCAGAGTTTCGGGATATGCTGTAAACTTCAATAAGCTTTCCCGCGAGCAGCAGAAGGAGGTCATCCGCCGTACCTTCCACGAAAGCGTGTGAAAATGGAAAAGGAAATAAAGGGCAAGGTTCATTCTATCCAGAGCCTCGGCACCGTAGATGGGCCGGGAGTTCGCTTTGTTGCCTTTCTCAGCGGCTGTCCTCTCAGGTGCAAATGCTGTCATAATCCCGATACGTGGGACCCTGAGGCAGGAGAGGAGTATACTCCGGAGGCTCTTGTCCAAAGGGCTTTCAGGTACCGTGAGTACTTTGGCGAGAAGGGCGGTATCACCCTTTCGGGAGGCGAGCCGCTTCTGCAGGCAGAGTTTTGCCGCCGCGTTTTCAGCCTTTGTAAGGAGATGGGCATCGGCACCTGCCTTGATACCTCGGGCATTTTGCTGACGGAGACCGTGTTGGAGCTGCTTTCTGTAACGGACAGAGTGCTGCTTGATATAAAATATACAACGGACAGAGAGTATCTTTGTAACGTTGGCTGCTCTATGGAGCCGGTGCTTGAGTTTCTGTCCTGCCTGAATGAAAAAAGCATCCCCACCACTCTGCGTCAGGTAATTATTCCCGGTGTGAACGATTCGGCAGAGAATGCCGCTCTTCTTGGAGGGATAGCAGGCAGCTACCCCTGTGTTGATAAGGTGGAGCTATTGCCCTTCAGAACTATTTGCCGGGCAAAATATGATAGCCTGGGAATAGTGTTTCCCTTTGGCCACCTGCCCTCCCCTTCAGCGGAGAGCATGGTTGAGCTTAGCAGGATAGTTGAGGAAAGCAGAAAAGGATAACAGGTTAACAAACTTATAAAGCTTGTGGATATCTTGTCTACAAGCCGGCGGCAGACCCCGGTCTGCCGCTTTTTTTATTTTTAAATGACCGGCTTTTTATTGACAATGAAAAAATGTATTGATAAAATTAATATATATAATCCCTTTGGAGGTGCTCATGTTTAAGGAGTTCGAACCCAGAGCCTTGGAAATACTTGCAAAAATGTCGCTCAGGGAAAAAATCGGTCAGCTGAACCAGGCAGTAATGCCCTATGACGAGGCGTCTATGAAAGCGTTTAAGGACCGCCTCAGAAGAGGTGAGGTGGGCAGCATTATCCTCTCCACCAGTGCAACTGCAGGAAACGACGAGCAAAAGGCCGTTGTTGTTGAAATGCTCAACGATCTTCAAAGAGTCAGCGTAGAGGAGGGCCCCCAGGGTATTCCCCTCCTTTTCGGACGTGACGTTATACATGGACACCATACGGTGCTTCCCATTCCTCTGGCATCAGCCTGCTCCTTTGACCCGGAGCTTTGCCGTGAGGCATACCGCACCGTTGCTCTTGATGCCACAAGTGAGGGAACGAACTGGACCTTCTCTCCCATGATGGATGTTTGCCGCGATCCCAGATGGGGCCGTATTATCGAGGGCTACGGAGAGGACCCCTACCTTGCAGGCAGAATGGCGGCGGCAACGGTAAAGGGCTTCCAGGGAGACGATCTTTCAGATCCCGATTCAATGCTGGCCTGCGCCAAGCACTATCTGGGCTATGGCTTCTCCGAGGGCGGCCGTGATTATAACAGAACAGAGATCTCGGATTATACCGTTCAGAATGTGGTGCTTGCTCCCTTCCGCGAGGCGGTAAAGGCAGGAGTGGGAACGGTGATGTCCTCCTTTAATGATATTTCCGGCGAGCCTGTAACCTCAAGTAAAAAGTATCTCACCGATATTCTCAGAGGTCAGCTTGGCTTTGAGGGCTTTGTTATTTCAGACTGGTTTTCCGTTCAGCAGCTTATCCGCCAGGGCATAGCCGAGGAGTATGAGGATTGCGCTCATCTTTCCATCAACGCAGGTCTGGATATGGATATGGCAGACGAGCACTATTCCCGATTCCTTGAAGGGGATGTGTTGGCGGGCAGAGTATCTGAGGAGACTATAGACAGGGCAGTTCTCAGAGTTATTTGCGTAAAGCTTGCAAAGGGACTTTTTGAAAAGCCATATGCAGTTTCCAAAAGTGTAGACCGAAAGGAATTCGTGAGAGTAGCGGAGCGCCTTGCGGCAGATTCCATGATCCTTGTTAAGAACGAAAACAATACGCTCCCATTCCCCAAAAAGACCAGCGTAGCGCTGACCGGCCCCTATACCTTTGAGAGAAGAGGTCTTCAGGGCGGCTGGGCACTGGACGGATATCTCGGTGCATCTACCCCCAATATGGAGGAGGCGATGAGAGAGATAGTTGAGGGCGAGGGCGGCGGTCGCCTTATGTGCACAGGCGGCAGAATGAATGACGACTCCAACTATATTTTCTCCCATTCCGACCATATAGTTCTTGCTCTCGGCGAAAGCTATGAGGATACGGGCGAGGCAAGAAGCCTTTCAGATATATCTTTGCCTAAGGCACAGATAGAAATGGCAAGAAAGGCAAAAATGTCCGGCAAAAAGACGGTGGGAGTTATCTTCTGCGGCCGACCCGTTGCCCTTGAGGAGATAGAGCCGTATCTGGATGCTATCCTCATTGCTTGGCACGGAGGCACGAGAGCGGCTCATGCGGCGGTACGTACCGTTTTCGGAGACTATACTCCCTCAGGCAAGGCGGCTGTCACCTTTGTTCGCAGAACAGGACATATTCCCCTTTATTACGGAATCACCTGCTCGGGCCGAGAGGTCAACGGCTATTACGGAGAGGGCGCATCAAATTGCTATACAGATTGCCCTGCAAGCCCCCTTTATCCCTTCGGCTACGGCCTTTCCTATACAAGCTTTGAGTATTCTGCACCTACTGCTGAGAGAGATGAGATAGAGCTTGATGCTCTCAAGGCAGGAGAGAAGCTCCGCTTTGCGGTAAAGGTGAAAAACACGGGTGAGAGAGCAGGCAAGGAGGTAGTTCAGCTTTATATCAGAGACCTGAAGGCATCTATGATGAGGCCGCTGAGAGAGCTGAAGGCCTTTAAGAAGGAGGAGCTGGCCCCCGGTGAGGAGAGAGAATTCGTGTTTGAGATAGGGTATGAATCTCTTGGCTTTTATTTGCCCGACGGCACATATACGGTTGAGCCGGGCCGCTTTGAGATATATCTGGGCGACAGAAGCACAACTACAAATAAGGTAGATATTACAGTTAAATAAGCATAGCCTCACGGAACGGTCAGTTCCGTGAGGCTTTTTGGTGAGGAGAGCGGAGGAAAAATGAGAAAAGAATATTTCTAATTTTTTTGAAAAAACTATTGACAAACGGGAAAACGGCTGATATAATATAATCCGCAAATGCAGATAGCCGAATTGTGTAACGGTAGCACAGCAGACTCTGACTCTGTATGTTGGGGTTCGAATCCCTATTCGGCTGCCAGAAAATAACCACCCGAAAAGGGTGGTTATTTTTTTTGCAACCGAATTTTGACGGGATTCGAAAGCAGAACACCGCCGAAGTCCCCCTTTTTTCATAATACGCTTGCGGTGTTCACCAAGTGCTCCGCACTTGCAAAGCTTGATGTTAGCTCAGCAATATACTATTAAAGAAATAGTTTTTTGATAGAGTTCGACTTCGGTAATTGCTGTGCAGGTAAAGCTCAAGAATAAAAAAACAGCCCTGACGGAAATGCAGATACACTGCACTCCCAACAGGGCTGTTTTTGAAGCAATATTTTAAGGTTGATGTGCTTATTTCTGAGAGCCTGTAGGGTTAACGATACTGTAGCCTACGTTTACAAGGTGGTCGGCCACTCTCTCAAGGCCTGTTACCACTGATGAATAGTAGGGGCTAACGTCTGCAGAGCAGTTTCCGTCTGCAAGGCGGGCAAAGTGGCTGGAGATCAGCTTCTTTTTCATTCCGTCAACGCTTTCCTCAATGGTGTTCAGGTCAGAGAGCTCTTCGATATTCAGGTGGTCAAAGGCATCCTTGGAAAGGGCAAACATCTGCATAACGCTGTCTCTCATATCGGCGATGCCGTTGCGTGCCGCTGTTGAAAAGCTTATCTTCTTTGCGATCATTTCAAGGCCTATCTCGTGGAAGTTCTCAGCGTGGTCGCCGATACGCTCAAGGTCGTTGAGCACGTGGAAGTAGGAGCCGATCGTTGTCTCATCGCTTGCCTCAACGCTTGCGGAAAGCTTGATGAGGAACTGGGTGAGAGCCTTGTTTGTGTAGTTAATGGTCTTTTCATTCTTCTTGATCGTTTCACTGTGCTCTGCGCTGCCCGTTTCGATGGAAACGAAGGAGAGGCGGGTGTTCTCCTCAGCAAGGCTGAGCATATAGTCAACCTCCTTCTTTACCTGTCCGAGAGCAACGGTGGGAACGGAGAGAAGTCTGTCGTCCACAAACCTGAGGGAGGGAGCCTCCTCATCTTCCTCCTTCTTATCCTTAATAACAAGGCAGGAGTACTGAACGAGCTGCTTCACAAAGGGAAGGAGCAGGAGGGTGGTGGTCACGTTAAAGATAACGTGGAAGAGGGAAACTCTCATCTGGAGAGACATGGGGTCGTCTCCGGGGAAGGCGGAAACGAGCAGGTTAACCGCAGGCTCCTTGAATATCCAGATAAGCGCTGTGAAGAAGGCAGTTCCGATACAGTTAAAGGTGAAGTGGATAAGGGCTACACGCTTTGAGTTTGCGTTTGCACCAACAGATGCAAGAAGCGCAGTTACGCAGGTGCCGATATTGGCACCGAGGACGATGAAGAGCGCAAGCTCCAGGGGAAGAACGCCTGTGCCCACCATGGTGATAACCACACCGGTTGCGGCAGAGGAGCTCTGGACAAGTGCTGTGAAGATTGCGCCAACGAGGATGAGAAGGAGGGGGAAGTCTATTCTCTGGAAAACGGCTGTGAACATATCCTTCACAAGCTGGTTTCCGAATGCCTGCTCGCTGGACATTACCTCAAGGCCTACGAAGATAAGACCGAGGCCTGAGAAAAGGCTGCCCATGATCTTGATCTTTTCGCTTTTGAAGAAGCCCATCATAACTCCTGCAAAGGCAAGGAGATACATTATCATATTAAAATAATCGTTCTTAAGGGCAACCAGCACGCCGGTGATGGTGGTACCGATATTGGCACCCATGATGATGGGGGTGGCCTGCATAAGGGTCATAACGCCTGCATTTACAAGACCGATGACCATAACGCTGGTGGCAGAGGAGGACTGGATGATGGCGGTAACGCCGGCACCCACGCCTACGCCTGAAAAACGGTTGTTGCTGATCTTTTCGAGAAAGCGCTTCATTCTGCTTCCTGCACTTTTTTCAAGGGCATCGCCCATGAAATTCATGCCGACGATGAAAATACCAATGCCTGCAAGAAGCCAGATAAGGCTCTGTATAAGCTGCATGATCTCTTCGGGAGAAAACATAATTTTACCGATCCTTTCAATTAAGCCGATAACGGCCGAGTATCTTTGTTTCTTGGGCGGGATTACCCCTGATCGCCCATCTTACCATAATGATACTACCCAACCGTTAAATCTGAAATCCGGTTTGTGTTAAATGTGGGTTAAATTCATCCCCTTCTGCCTCCCCCTCTTGCAAAAAAAGGGGAAAGATTATATACTGTAGGTAAAGATATTAAGGGAGGATCATATGATTTATCTTCTTGAGGACGATAAGAGTATTTGCAACTTTGTTGTTTATGCATTGAATAATTCAGGCTTTGAGGCGGAGGGCTTTGAGCGACCCTCTCAGCTCTGGCAGGCTCTTGAGCGGACGGTGCCTGAGCTTGTTCTGCTTGATATAATGCTCCCGGAGGAGGATGGCATTGAGGTGCTCAGAAAGCTGAGAGCCATGCCCAAGACCTCCTCGGTGCCTGTTATTATGCTCACGGCAAAGGCAACCGAGTATGACAGAGTGCTGGGGCTTGACTCCGGCGCAGATGACTACGTTTCAAAGCCCTTCGGCATAATGGAGCTTATCTCCCGTATAAAGGCGCTTCTGCGCCGCACCTCAAGGGCGGCCGATCACGGAGAATATACGGTTGGCGAGCTGTACGTCTGTCCTCAGAAGCACATCGTCCGTGCAGGAGACAGAGACGTTACCCTCACCTTTAAGGAGTTTGAGCTGCTTTGCCTTCTCATTTCCGAGAGGGGAACGGTGTTCAATCGGGATCAGATACTCCAGCGTATTTGGGGATATAGCTTTGACGGTGAGAACCGTACTGTGGACGTTCATATAAGAACTCTCCGTCAAAAGCTGGGCAAATGCGGCGATCTTATTGAGACCGTTCGCGGCATCGGCTAAAAAATAGGAGGCTGACCTTGACAAAAAGGATCCATAACGCCATACTGATAGTTTCCATCATCACCTTTTTTTGCAGTATTCTTGTGATAGTGGGAGTTTCGTTTCCCTATTTCAACGAGGAGATCCGCTCAGAGGTGATAAGCGAGGCGGTCTACCTTTGTGCGGGAACGGAGATCGGCGGCAAGGAGTATCTGGAGAGCTTCAGAGAGCATCACCGTATCACGCTGATCGATACGGACGGCAGCGTTATATACGATACCGTTTCCGATACATATGAGCTGGAGAACCACAAGGACCGTGAGGAGGTTGCCGAGGCTCTTGAAACGGGAGAGGGAGAGAGCTACAGATACTCCTCTACCCTGACAAAGAAA
>JAFQNM010000225.1 GCA_017395885.1 Clostridia bacterium
CAACCTACAACGATATCAATTTGCAAAGCAAATTGGTGAAATACGGCTGTCGCCGTATGAAATAGGCTTCGCCTAAGAAATATTTTCTTCGAAAATATTAAGGAACAAAAATACTCCGTTGCAAAACAACGGAGTATTTTTACTTGCGTCAGACGTATTTCACCCATTGGCAGCGCCAATGGATTTCACTGTGGGGTGCCATATCCCTATGGCCACCCCACTAAAGGTGAGCTTTTTTGTTATATACTGAAAAGAGCGTTTATATCGTCATATTCTGCATAGGCACGGTCCCATGTCCAATGGTTCATGCCCTCGTATTCGCGGTATGTGATCTTATCGCCGCCGGCCTCTATAATGGCCTTTACCACGTTCTGTGTGCCAAAGCAGGGCACAACGTCGTCTGCGCTTCCGTGATATGTGAAAATAGTCTTTTCCTTGAAAATATCTGCCTTTGTCAGGTCTGCTCCGCCGCAGCAGATAAATGCTCCCGCAAAAAGCTCACCGTGGCGTGCAAGGGCATCCCAGGAGCCATAGCCGCCCATGGATATTCCCATAACGAAAACCTTTTTCTCATCTGTGGGATAATTTGCAAGGGTATCTCTTACAAGCTGTACCGCTCCTGCAAGATAGGGAGTTTCATCTCTCTCATCCACAAGATAATTTCCCACGTTCCAGGGGGTATCCACCCAAAGCTTTTCCAGAGGAACCTGAGGAGCTATGATAAACGCCTCGTGAAGGGGGCTGTTTTCATCCTCAAGTGCAGTTCCGATGCCGATACGTAGCTGGGCAAGGTTATCGTCTCCTCGCTCTCCCGCTCCGTGGAGGAACAGAACAACAGGGTATTTCTTCGCTTCATCATAGTGCTCGGGAAGGTGGAAAAGATAGCTTCTTTCCTCTTCTCCGAAAAATGCTTTCTTTGCAACAAATGTTTCTGTGAACATACTGCCTCCTATTTATCAAAAGAATAATAATCCGCCAAGGCCGCCGAAAAGTATTCCAAAAACGAGCAAAAGCCCGATAAAGGTTATGTTTTCAGCCTTGTTTTTGTTTGAGCTGAGAAGGATAATAAGGCCGCTGCCCGCTCCCGTCATAAGTCCGGAAAGCATCATAGGCGCAGAAATTATACCGTCCAGCCAGAACTGGGTGAGAGCAACGGATACGGCGCAGTTCGGTATCAGGCCGAGAAAACCGGTTATGATACAGCCGAGAAGGGGCATTCCTGCCAGGACCTCTGCTATCTGCTCCTTATCCACAAAATGCATTGCTATATTGAGGGCAAGGGATATGGCAAAAATAAAAGCAAAAATACGGAGAGTGCGAACGGCGCTTGAGGCAAAAAGGTTGCCCTTTGCCGCACAGAATGCATCTGAGCAGCCGCACTCCATTGCATCGTCCAAAGCCTCCTCAAGATCGGTCTCCTCCTCTGAGGCATCCTGTTCCCGATCATCGGCCCCCGCTTTTTTCTGCTTTTCGGCCTTCAGCTCGCTGAGCCTGTAGTAGAGCCTTGTGACACCGTCTACCAAAAAACCGCAAATAATGGCGCTGCCCACCTTCACCGCAAGGATCTTCAGCACGGTGAGCACATCTACCCTGTTGGCCACCATAACCGCTATCATTTCATCGCTGGTGGCAAGATAAACGGAAAGCAGGGTTCCCGTTGTGAGCAGACCTGCACCGAACAGGTTTGACGATGCTGCCGAAAAGCCGCAGGAGGGAAGGCCGCCAAGAAGGCCGCCTGCAAGGGGGCCTATTTTATCAGCGGCAAGTATGACGGAGATCATTCTTCTGCCTGCTCCCCTCTCCAGCATTCCGATAACGAGAAACGCCGCAAACATAAATGGCAGGATAAGAGCAGTCTCCTTCACTGTATGCAGAAGGATCTCAAAAAAGTGAAACCCCTCCTCGCCGCCGTGTGTATGCACGTGACCTAAAATATACATTGATGATTACCTTATCTAATAAACTGATAAAATTATAACCCAAACAGCCCTCCGTGTCAAGAGCGATAAATAAGCATAATATTCCTTGACAAGAAGATGTTCTGCGGTTACAATATATAAAAAGGCTGTAGGGGGAGGTGCGGCATGAACAGAGAAAAAACTGCGTTTTTCACAGGCCACAGGGCCTTGCCGCAGGATAATATGGCAGAGCTCAGAGCCCAGCTTTATTCCGCTGTGGGCAGGCTCATACATATGGGCTACGACAGCTTTATCTGCGGCGGCGCCATCGGCTTCGATACCGAAGCTGCCCTTTGCGTTCTCGCCTACAGAGAAAAATTCCCCAATGTAAGGCTGATACTTGCCCTGCCCTGCAGAGATCAGACCCAGAAATGGGAAAATCTCAAATCTCTCAACACCTATAAGCACATTCTCGGTGCGGCTGATCTGGTAGAGTATATGCAACCCTTTTATACGAGCGACTGTATGCATATCAGAAACAGATGGATGGCCGACCACTCGTCCGTCTGTCTGGCTTACCTGACCTCACAGCAGGGCGGAACCGCATACACATTCCGCTATGCTCAGAAAAAAGGCCTGAAAGCTGTCAATCTTGCAGAGGGTCTCGTATCAGAGCAGCTGAAAATACCTAATATCTGAAAGCAGAAAGGAAAATTACAATGGAAAAATTTTTGGAAGTTATCTTCAGCCAGGAGACCGCTGCGGCCATCCTTTCATTTCTCTCAAGCGTTGGTCTCAAGCTTCTCATCTCCGTCATTATCCTCACCGTAGGCTTTAAGCTGGTGAACGTGCTCCTTAAAAAGATGAGAAAGGGCAAGCTTTTTGCAAAAATGGATACTTCTGTGAAAAGCTTTATCCTAAGCTTTTTAGGCATCGCTCTCAAGGCCATCGTGCTCGTTACCGTTATGGCCTACCTTGGGGTACCCATGTCCTCAATGGTGGCTCTTGTTGCCAGCGCAGGCGTTGCCATCGGCCTTGCCCTGCAGGGAGGCCTCTCCAACATTGCCAGCGGAATTATGATACTCATTTTCCGCCCCTTTTCCGTTGGTGACTTTATTGAAAACGCAGGCCAGTCCGGCACGGTGGATTCTATCGGCATTTTCCACACCACCCTCGCCACCGTCGACAACAAAAAGGTGGTCATTCCCAACAGTATACTTACCAGCCAGACCCTTATAAACTACTCAGCTGAAAAGACCCGCAGAGTGGACCTTGAATATACTGCCGCCTATGAGTGCGATACAGACAAGGTGAAGGCCGTTCTCCTCTCCGAGGCAAGAGCTATCCCCGAGGCTATGAAGCTGAATGAAAAAACGCCCATCGAGGTTTTCGTGGTTGCCCACGATGCAAGCGCCATCAGATACCGTATCCGTATCTGGTGCGAGGCCGCAGACTACTGGACCATTGCCTTTGCAATGAACGAAAACGTTAAAAAAGCCTTCGACCGAGAGGGAATCGAGATCCCCTACAACAAAATGGACGTTAACGTGGTTAACAAATAATTATAAAAAAGAGCTGCCTCGGCCTCGTGTGCAGCTCTTTTTTTATTACCGTATTGATATTGGCTTGCCGTTCAGCGAGGCTGAGGTCAGAGCATCACCGGAATAGGCAAGCTTCAGAGAAAAGAAAGGAGTGTCTCTTTGTATCAGATCAAAGAATATCCGATCTCCCTCCCACATAGGAAGCTCCAAAAGCTTTTCCTTATCTACCCAGCACAGATCACCCTCTGCGCAGGCGCAAACCGCCTCATTCTCGACTGTTGCCGTATAGAGGCACATAAATTCCGTGCCCCAGACGTCGGAAACAAAGGTAACAAGGCCACGGAAAAGGTAGCTTTCAAGGTTGATGCCCGTTTCCTCCCTTACCTCTCGCAAAAGGCACTCCTCAGGCGACTCACCTGCCTCAAATTTTCCGCCGATGCCTACCCATTTTCCTGCATTTTCATCGTTTTTCTTCTTTGTTCGGTGGAGCATCAGCATCCGCTCACCGCAGGATATATAGCATAACGTGGTAATTTTCATAAATACAGCTCCGAAACCTGAGTGAGAAGGCTCTTCATTCCCTCTCTGATATCAACGGGGGCAACTATCTCCATTCTTTTGCCGAACTGAAGCACCCACGAATAGAAGTTGGGAGAAACGATAACGGGAACGGTGCAGGTAAAGCATCCGTCAGATCTGGGAAAAATGCCGATGCCCGTTCCGAATCGGTCGATAACGGCTCCCGCCAGATTGTTTTCGCACCTGAGGGTAACGGTGCACTCCTCGCCTGAGAACATTCCGAAAAGCTTTGATGAATACTTGGAAAAATCGAATCTTGAATAGGTTTCGTAGCCCTCTCTGCGGGAGTCTGTTTTGCGGAGATTCTTCATCTTATCCACTCTGAAATGGCGGATGGAATCTGTTTTTTTATCATATGCCAGCATATAATAGTTCTCGTTGTTCCAAACGAGGGTCCAGGGGCTCACCTCATACCGCTTTCCGTCGTGGCGCAGAAGCTGCTCCTTTTGTGGAGTCCAATCAAAATAATGAAAGGATATCTTCTTGTTATCTGCTATGGCATCGTGGATCCAGTCGATGTTAACGAGAATATACTCGTTCTGCTGGCGGTCTCCCTCATCGGTGCGAACGCTTCTGTTCAGCTCACGTGCACGGTGACGGCTGGTGAGCTTTGCCAGCTTTTTCAAAAGCTCTGCCCTCGCATCTCCGGTAATAAATCGGGAGGCCTGGACCGCATCTACCAAAAGCTTAAGCTCTGCAATTTCAAAATCACGGCTGAGCAGAGCGCAGCCTGTTCTGTCGTGGCTTATGTCAAAGCCGAAGGCTGAAAGCGTTTCGAGATCACGGTAAACGGATTTTCTCTCTGCAGTTATGCCCTGCCGCTCCAGCCTTTCTATTATTTCGGGCACGAAAATGCGATGGCTCGCATCCGTCTCCTCCATCAGTATACGAAGAATGTGTAAAAGCTTCAGCTTTTCATCATATTGCTTTGCCATAGTGTACCGCCTTTCCTTTGGTGTATTTAGTTTACCACATTTTTTCTAGCTTGTAAAGAGGGATGTACCTAAAAAGGGACTTTATATCACTCAAAAACCACCCTTTGTCCCATTTTTGGGACACACCTGCAGGTAATATAAGAGTGTAAACAAAAGCATCGCGATGAAAATATTAAAGCGTGAAAATACGCCGAGCGTAAATCCAACCTTCACGCAGGAAAGACGGTATAAAATGGATAAAAGAATTGAAAACGCAGTAGTTACGATCGTGGGAGCAGCTTTCATAACCCTCTCAGGCTGGGGATTTCTCGCCCTCGCAGACAGCCTCTACAGGCTTATCAATCTTTGATATTCAAATTCCGGTTTTACGGGGAGGGGAGAACGGTCGCTTTTTTGACTTGAATTGTCAAGTCAAGTGCAACAAAACGCCGGAAAAAAGTTCAAGAGGAGATTTCCAACCATGGCATTTGCGAGGACGAGTATTTAATTTGAGAGCAAAATCACACAGTTGATCATCAGAAAAAGCAGAAATATCCCGTCTCTTGGGAATAAATTCCCGCAAGAGGCCATTGAAGTTTTCGTTGGTTCCTCGAGCCCATGGCG
>JAFQNM010000226.1 GCA_017395885.1 Clostridia bacterium
CGAGCGGGGGTTACACCCCCTGCACCCCTGTTGTGCGGCAAAAGTGTTTCGCCCTCTGCGGAGGGCGCCAAGGGCTCCGCCCCTTGACCCTGCCGCCTTTTGAAAAAGGCGGGCGAAAACTTTAATAATTCGGCTTATCGGTAAGGGGCGTCCACTCCTTTGAACAAAGGCCCCGCGAGGGGCTTTTGTTGGTTTATATAAAGGGAGTGTGCTCCCTTTATATAAACCTGTTTAAAGTTTTTTGCGGAGCTTTTTTTCAAAAAAGCGACCGTTCTCCCCTCCCCGATAAACCGGAATTCAGCTTTTAATGCACGAAAAAGCCGAGCACAAGGCTCGGCTTTTTCACGTTACTTATTATTTTGTAGGGTCGATAAACTTCCAATATGACTTAAGGTAATCGATGCCGGACCAGAGAGTCATCACAAGCATTGCCGCCATGGTAACGTATGAAAGCACGTTCCACTTACAGAAGGGGATGACCTTTGCAAGTGCAGGCTCAACGAGAACCGTTACGATGCACACTATCTGCAGCACGGTCTTTACCTTGCCAAGCCAGCTTGCCGCTACCACAAGGCCTTCCTTGCCGCTTACCACAAGTCTGATAGACGTTACCGCCAGCTCTCTGAACATTACGATCGCCGCTGCCCAGATGAACACGGGGCGGATAGCCTCATATCTGTAAACAATGGAAAGAAGTGCTCCGAAAACCATAAATTTATCGGCAAGGGGGTCCATAAACTTACCGAAATCGGTGATAAGGTTATACTTTCTTGCGATCTTGCCGTCCAGCATATCAGTAAGGCTGGTTACCACGAAAAGGGCCGCTCCTATAAGTCCCGCCGCCACAAGGTCATCCTTGAGGAAGGGAATGGGCGCCATCATTATTATCATAAACACAGGTACAAGACAGATCCTCAGAACTGTCAGCTTATTCGGTAAATTCATATGCTTCTCCGTTCAGACTAATCATTCGCAGCCGGCGCATTATGCGACACTATTCAACAGCTGCCTGAGATATTCTACTACAAACAGGTCTATAAAGTCAATAAGCAAAACGCTGATAAGGGGAATTGCCAGCAAAAGCAGCCTTCTCGACATAGCAAGCTGCCTCTCGCTTCGCTCCTCGCCCTGCTTTTCGGAAACGAATTTTCCCGAGAGCACTCCCGAAAGAAAGGGAAGCACCACAGCCGCCACAACGTACACTATGGCGCATACCTGATAAAGCACCATGCTGCCCGTGCGCTCGGAAACGTAAACGCAGCCGTAATACAGCGCCGCCATCCACAAAAAATTGGCGATCAGCAAAAGCAGCTCTCCCGCCTTCAGACCCTTTGCCCTTTCAGCCTTATTACTGTTATTACGTTCTCTTTTCATCACACTATTCTGAGAGCTCCGCCTTGGCGCACGCTGAGCACGTGGCACTTATCGGGGCCAAAGACCCTCTCCATATATTCCTTATACTCTCCCGTCAGCTCAGAGGGCACGAATGCCTGCACTGTTCCCGCAAAGCCGCCGCCGTGAACTCTCCAGGCGCCGCCCTTTCCCAAAAGGAATCTCTCGGAAAGATATAGGGCAAGAGAAAGGCCCTGCTCGCTGACGTTCTTGGTAGTATACACGTTCTGAAGATATCTGAAGCTTGAGAGGCCCGATGCAATAACGTTTTCAAAAAACGTTTCAAGGTCGCCCTCTCCCAGCGCCTTTACCTGAACGGAAACTCTTTCGTTCTCGCAAAGGAAGTGGAATGCTCGGAGAAGAGCACGGTCGCCAAGCTCTGCCCTTATCTCACCTGCCCCGAGGAGCAGCTCCTCCTCACATACGTCTCTCAGCACCTCTCGGCCGAAATATGCCGCAACCGCCTTCATCTCTGAGGGAACGGAGGCATAATCCTCGTTAAGGTCTGCATGGTTGCCTCCCGTATCCGTAATGCAAAGGCTATATCCCTCACGGCCAAGGTCAAGCGACTGCTTTTCTATAACCGGAGAGGCAGGGTCGGCAAAATCTATATAGATAAATCCGCCAACGGCACAGGCCATCTGGTCCATAAGTCCGCAGGGCTTGCCGAAATACACGTTCTCGGCAAACTGAGCCATTTTTGCGATCTCGGAGTTCTCAACACAGCCGCCGTTATAAAGATGGTTCAGTATATTTCCCATCATGACCTCAAAGGCCGCTGAGGAGGAAAGGCCTGAGCCCTTCAGCACGTCGGACACCGTATAGGCAACAAAGCCGCCTGCCTTGAGTCCTCTGTCGAGAAACGCTCTCTCCATACCTGCTATAATAGCCGCAGAGGTGAATCTCTTATCATCTGCAGGCTCTGCTATCTCTGAGGGGAGCACCGTATCCGGCTCAAAGCCCTCACTCTTTACGGTAACAACACCGTTATCAGTTGCGGCCGCCACCGCAATTATATCAAGGTTTACTGCCGCCGCCAGCACCCGTCCCCTGTTATGGTCCGTATGGTTGCCGGAAACCTCGCTCCTTCCTCCTACGGAGAAGAGGGAAGCATCAAGGTCTCCGTAAAGCGCCATAAAGCACTCAACGGCTCCTGCTATTCTTTCTCTTTTCTTCTCAACGTCCGCTGCGGCAACGGCACATTCATCAACCAGTATGCCGTCTGCTCCTCCGGAGAGGACGTATTCCTTTAAAAGCGATGCCTTCATTTTTTCTTCCTTTCGGTCAGAAGCTTATTGCAACGGCCTCAGTGCAGAGGCCCGTATCCGTATCAACGGTAAACAGAGCGCCGTGGGCAGCATAATCTCCCTCGGCAGGCTCAAAATAAACAGGGGTGCGAACGGTGAATTTATGGATGATGCACTGGGTGCGTACCCCCAGAACTCCCGCCATGGAGCCTGTCATTCCAAGGTCGGTTATATATCCCGTTCCGCCGGGGAGCACCGCAGCATCCGCCGTTTGAACGTGGGTATGAGTGCCGAACACGGCAGAAGCTCGGCCATCCAGATATCTGCCGAGGCAAAGCTTTTCGCTGGTTGCCTCTGCGTGAAAATCAACAAGGCAGGCATCATATCTGCCCTCATTCTGCATGAGGATCCTGTCCACAGTCTTGAAGGGGCTGTCCATGCTGTCCATAAACGTTGTTCCCAGAAGGTTTATAACAAGAACTCTCCAGCCCATGCAATCTGCTATGCACCATCCGTCGCCGGGGGCATCGGATGGGTAGTTTGCAGGTCTTATGGCCATAGGATGAGTATCCAGATAATCGTATATCTGCTTTTTCTTGAAGGTATGGTTGCCGCCCGTTATTACGTCGGCACCGGCCTCGAATATCGCCTCTGCGCTCTCGGGGGAGAGGGCATTGCCCACAGCGGAGTTCTCTCCATTGACGATGACGAGCTGCGCACCAAGAATATCTCTCATCCTGCGGAGCCTGCCGCCGGAAAGATACTCACAGCCGCCCACACCTACCACGTCTCCCAGCGCAAGGATCTTTATCTTTGCCACGTTTTTTCCCTTTCTATGCGAAAAGAGGCTGACCAATTAGCTTGCTCAGCCTCTCTCTTTTAATAATGTGTTCTCTTTTTCTTGTTCAGCTCCGAGGAGGGATTGACTATTTCTCTCCAATCAAGGTCGCCGCGATCCAGAGCGCATACAAGAACCTCTGCCGTTGCAATATTTGTAGCAACGGGAACGTTCTGCATATCGCACATACGGAGAAGGGCATCATCCTCCTCGCTGGAAAAGGAGCCGGGATCGGAGTTTCTGAAAAACAGCACAACGTCTATCTCATTATAGGAAACACGGGATGCTATCTGCTGAACGCCGCCGTGGGCGCCGGAGAGCAGCTTCTCTATTCTGAGCCCCGTTGCATCGGAAATATACTTTCCGGTTATGCCGGTGGAGCATATATTGTGCTTTGCAAGAATATTGCAGTATGCAATACAGAACTGGGTCATCAATTCCTTTTTGGAATCATCTGCGATAATTGCTATTTCCATAAGTCCTCCACTTTTACTGATATATTTTCTTTTTTAGCTTTCTTATTCTTTTAATACCTTCAAAAACGGGAACGCTCTCGCCGCAAAGCCTGCGGGCAATGTTCAGAAAAGCGCCCTCTGCTTCTCCACCCGGCGAGGCGATGCCCTCGTGGGTGAGAAGAAGCCCGTAATCATAAGGGATAACTCCGGCCAGCGCCGCTCCCGACTCATCTATAACGGAGAACAGGCCCTTTCTGCGGTCATCTATAACGCCCGATGCATCAAAGGAGTTTATAAGCAGGCGGATATCACCGACACCGTAGGAGGAAAGCCTCGCCACCGTGGTCTGTGCGCTTCTGAGAGCGACCGGCATATGACCTGAGACCACCAGAGCCGTATCTGCAATGGCAGCGGCCGCACCCACGGCGCTGTTTACACCTGCTCCGGTATCGATTATTACATATTCTGCATCTGCGGCCTCTGCCGCCTCCGTAAGAGCCGAGCAAACGCCGTCATCCGTGAATGCGCTCTCGCCCTCAAAGCCTGCAACACAGCCGGCTCCGCCGACAGAGGAGGGAAGCAGCCAAAGCTCTCCGGCCTCCGAAAAGGGCTTTTTGCCCCTTGCGCCTCTTCGCTTTTTCTTTTCTGCGGTCACCGGTATCTTCACAAGGGCATCTGCCACAGAGCCCTTACCCGTTACCGCATCCTGCAGGGTGCATATAATGCTGTCCTGCACGCCAAGCAGTATATCAAGGCAGGCATTGCCGAAATCAAGGTCGGCAACGAGCACACGCTTTCCCATTCGGCAAAGGCCTCGGGCAATTCCCAGAGCCGCTGTGGACTTTCCCACGCCGCCCTTTGAAGAGGCTATCATTATGAACTTTGATTTCATATTTTACCTCCCGTGAAACGCTCCTTGCCTGCAGGGTGTATATCCAATTTATTATAGCATCCTTTTTCTGTATAAGTCAACAATCTTAACAAAGTTTTATTAATTATTTTGCATTTTACTATGTTTAGTAACCAAAAAATGAACGTCAGCGCTTCTTTTTGGCCATAGCTGCACCGCAAACGATACCGCAGATGCCTCCTATGATGTGTGTGAGCTGGGAGGTATTATCCGTCTGAAAGATCATATCGTATACCTCCTGACCCAGATACACGATGGCCACCAATATGAGAGAAACGGGTATATTCCCCCCCTTGATGCCTGAGATCGAGGCAAGAAATATCATCATAAACACGATGCCTGATGCGCCGAGAAGACCTGTTCCGGGAAAGAAAATAAAATGAACAAGGCCGGAAATAAGGGCAGTTATGAGAATTGAAACGAGCACGTTAGTGCTGCCGTAGCGGCTCTCAACAACGGGGCCGAGAACAAGAAACAGGCACATATTTCCAAAGAAATGTGTAATATCCGCATGGCCAAGCACGTGGCCGAAGAAGCGAACATAGGTGAAGGGGTCGGAAAGGGGGGCACGGTAAACGCAAAAGAGCTTTTCGTTTGCCCATCCCTCCGTCAGGGCATTGGCCACCATTGCGGCAAGGCAGAGCAGGGCAAAGGTGAGCACAACGGGAGAATCATACTGTATTTTGAGAACAGGTTTTTTTGCTGACATATGTAAAAGATCTTCCTTTCTTTTAAAGCTTTATTCCGGAGCCTTGAGGCCTTCACGCCTTGGGCGCCGCCGCAGGCGTCATAATGGGAGGCTGGCCGCTTGAGGACGTGATCTGGCCGATCATCAGCGCTGTTCGAGCCATGAGCAGAGACAGAAGATGGGGACAGCTTCTTCTGAATTCACCTGCAATATCGGTGCTCCTCCAATCGATCTCATCCTTGGTGGAGGGGTCGAACAGAAGCACCATGCTATAGGTAACGGAGAGGGAGAACACCGCCTCGGGATCAAAGCTCATAGCTCTGTTGAAGCAGATCTTAACCCCGTTCTTCATCAGCTGGGCAACGATGGTATCCTTGCTCACAAGCTCCACCCTTGTGGGGCGGCCCTCTGCCTTTACGGTCTCATAGCTTATATTTTCCAGAAACACCTTCTTATCGTGCAAAAAATATCTTTCAAAGTTTTCCATATTTATAACCTTTCATTTTCTTATTCTTGTTCTTATTCTTGCTTTGCAAACCGTTTTATGGCTTACCAATATTTTCTGTCAAGGCTGCGAAGCTGCACCGCCTCTGCCACGTGGCGTGCTCCGATAGCCTCGGAGCCATCCAGATCGGCAATGGTACGTGCCACTCTGAGTATCCTGTCATAGCCTCTGGCAGACATACCCATAGAGTCAAAGGCCCTTTTAAGAATAGCATCTCCGCTGCTGTCGGTCTTGCAAAACTCTCTGATATGAGAGGACTGCATCATTGCATTACAGGTGAGGCCGCTTTCAAAAAGCCTCTTCACAGCCACCTCTCTCGCCCTTATCACTCTCTCGCGAACGGCCGCAGAGCTCTCGCCCACGTCCTTTCTGGAAAGGTCTGCATAATCCAGAGCGGGAAGCTCCACCTGTATATCTATCCTGTCAAGAAGGGGGCCGCTTATTTTGGAGAGATATCTCTTGATATCCTCCCTCTTGCAGGTGCAGGGTCTTGCCTTTGAGCCGAAATAGCCGCACTTGCAGGGGTTCATGGCCGCCACCAGCATAAAGCTTGAGGGAAAGGTCACACGGCCTGCCGTTCTTGTAACGGTCACCTTGCCGTCCTCCAGAGGCTGGCGCAGGCTCTCGGAAACGTTTTTCGGAAACTCGGGCAGCTCATCCAGAAACAGAACTCCGTTATTGGCAATAGATATCTCGCCCGGTGTGGGTACCTTTCCGCCGCCTACCAGAGAGGGAGCGGAAAGCGTGTGGTGCGGGCTCCTGAAGGGGCGGCACGATACGAGCGATCTGCCCTCGGGCAAAAGGCCCGAAACAGAATGGATCTTCGTTGTTACCAGAGCCTCCTCAAAGGTCATGGGAGGGAGGATGGTGGGCAGGCGCTTTGCAAGCATAGACTTTCCCGAGCCGGGAGGGCCTATGAGCAGAATGTTATGTCCGCCTGCGGCCGCTATCTCCATAGCTCTCTTGGCCATTTCCTGTCCCTTCACGTCGGCAAAATCAAGGTTTGTGGCATAAAGGCTTGAAAGATCGGGGATCTCTGCAGGGTGGGGAGCGATCGTCTCCTCCCCTGTCAGGTGGCGCACCGTCTGACTAACGTCGGCAACGCCGTATACCGAAACGCCCTCCACCACGGCGGCCTCAGCAGCATTGGCCTCGGGAACGAAAATATGCCTTTTGCCTCCGTCTCTCGCTGCCATTACCATAGGCAGCACTCCGCGAACGGGGCGTACCGCTCCCGAAAACGAAAGCTCACCGATGAAGCAGCAGCTCTCAAGATCGGTGCTTACGGGAACAACGCCGGAAAGCTTAAGAAGTGATATGAGAATTGCAAGATCATATGCGCTTCCCTCTTTTTTAACGTCGGCAGGCGCCAGATTGACGGTGACGGCAAGGGCCGGCAGCATATACGAGCTGTTCAGAGCAGCGGCCTGAACCCTCTGCTTCGCCTCCTTGACGGCCGCATCCGGCAGACCGACTATTTCAAAGGAGGGCAGCTCCGAATATGCGTTGCACTCAACGGTAACAACGTATCCGTCGATGCCGAAAAGACCTGCGCTGTAAGCCGAAGTCAGCATAATAACCTCACTAAAACCGATTTTTTGAAAAATTATATATAATTTTATCATATTTTTCTTTCTCTGACAATAGAAATGAACCTATTTTTATGCTATACTGTTAAAAAAGGAACGGTACCACATCATAATTACGAAAGGAACGCTGATAATGAAAACCAAGGAAGAATTCTCCGTCCGCCTGGACTCTGAGCTCTATAAAAAGCTCATCTACGTTGCCGGACAGGAAAACAATACCCTCAATAACCATATGCTTCACCTTATCCGCCAGAACGTTCAGTACTTCGAAAAGGTGCACGGAAGGATCAACACACAAAATATTGAGCTTCCCGAAAAAGAAACCACCCCATAATGTGTTCCGCCAAAAAGCCGGCCCTCCAAAAGGCCGGTTTTTATTTATTATTGAAAGAAGCCACAAAAAAATTTAAATCAAATTCTCAATTAGTGGTTGAAATTACTAAAAGAAAATGTTATAATCGTGGTACAAGGGCTCATTGCGTGTATGAGCAAATAATATTTTTTAGGAGGACAAAATGAGAAAGACGATTTCTCTCGTTCTTGTAGCGGCTATGCTCCTTTCCATGATGGTGTTCGCACCCTCTGCATCCGCTGCAACTCTTGACGCCAATAACGTGCAGATCGATGCACAGTACTTTGGCGGTACCCTTCTCTATTCTGAGATCGAGGGTACAAATCAGTCAAAGTTTACATGGTTCGACGCTGTTGAAGTTAAGGCAGGCGACCCCACCAAGGGTATTCTTAACATCGACGGTATCATCGACGAAGGCGAGTGGACCGAAAAGGTTTACCACATCGACAGCGACTACGCTCCTTACAGCGGCCTTGCTTACGGTAACAACATTCTCTTCGAGGTTCCCTCTGCAGAGAACACCTTCTACCGTTGGCTCAAGGACGGTAACAACGTATCTCTTGCTCCCGCTGAAGGACTTGAGTACGACGTTCGCTTCATGTGGGACGAGGACTACTTCTACATCGCAGTAGAATACCTCGACGTTGACGGTTACATCAACACCGGTACTGCAACTGCAGGTACTAACTGGGATGGCGACTCCCTTCAGTTCCGTATTGACCCCGCAGGTGCTAACGCTGTAGTTGGCGGCCAGGGCTATGACGCTTCTGTAGACTCCTTCCCCTACGATCCCGAGATCCACGGCGAAACAGACACAACTCCCGACTGTACATTCCCCTGGGATGCAAGCGAAACAGTTTACAACTCCTTCGCTGAGGAGACTCACTCCACAGTCGGTAACTTCGTATTCTCTTACTACACATCCGGTTATACCGATATGTGCGATACCTCCAAGAGATACTTCCCCGAAGAGGTTGAGATCGAAAAGACCGATGCTGACGGCAACGTTTATACTGAGATCGAAACTCAGTACAAGCCCGCTGACATCTCCTCTTGGGGCGAGCTCGGCGAAACACAGCCCGAGAAGATCGCATACGCTACAATATATCCCCACGACGTTAACCCCCATCCCGCAATCGTTCAGGACCAGGTAACATACGAGATCGCTCTTCCCTGGGCACTCGTTGCTGACGATTACGTAGCAGAAGCAGGCAACGACCTCGGCTTCTCCATGGTTCGCTTCAACGCTCAGCTCGGTAAGGGCCCCTACAACTCCTACCTTGCATGGGGTTCCGGTATTTGCGGCTACGAGACAAAGGATATGCCTCAGGTTTGCGGCGGCTCCAACTCTCTCGTTCTTACAGATGAGGCTCACTCTGCAGCTGTAAACTGCGAGCATACATACGCAGAGGCTACTTGTGAAAACCCTGAAACATGTACAGCCTGCGGCTACGAAAGAGGCTTCGTTGCAGGACACAAGTATGCATTCTCCGACTGGGCGCTTCCTAACGGCAGCGGCGACGGCTCCATCTCTGCAGTATGTACAGTCTGCGGCGACGAGTTCACAAAGGTTCTCGGCTCCAACGAGGCATTCGTAAGATGGGACTTCCTTGAGACAGATACAACAATATCCGACCACGGTTGGTATGCTGACGGCGGTTTCTGCATTCAGTGGGAAACTCTTGATGAGAACGGCTCCAGATACACAGAAGAAACTGACCCCACAGGTACTCTCAGACAGAAGCTTTGGAACGAGGACGGCACAGCCAAGAATGCTTTCGATACCAAGACATTCGGTTACGCTGTAGCAGACCTCACCATCGACGGTCAGACAGGTACATACTTCGAGGCAACAGAGTACTCCACCTCCTACACAGAGGCTATGGAAGTATACTTTACAGAGCTTCCTCTCACAAGCACTATCGAAGGCACCAACATATATAACACATACTTTGGTAACTGGTTCGGCGGCGACACCGGCGTTAAGTATCTCGCAGGTCTTGTAAACGTTGAGGATCAGTGGTTCTTCGCAATTTACCCCTCCGCACATCAGAACCCCAAGACTCTTGATGAGTTCTATGAGAACGCACTCTCCTACACAGAGGCTACTGCTGAGCAGATCGCTGTTGATACATGGCACGACTACGTATTCATGTTCGATAACGCAGCAGAAACTGCTATGCTCTTCTGGGATAACCAGCTTGTTGCAGCAGCTTCCGACTATCACTTCCCCTGCCAGAACAGCCACGCAATCTTCGTTAAGCACAACGCTGATGCTTACGTAAAGAACGTTGAGATTGGTTCCACAGGTCTTGCAGCAGCACTTACTGATTGCATTCCTGAGGGCGAGGGCGGAGCAGTTACTCCCGCAGAAAAGTACACAGTAACAATCGACGGTGTTGCAACCGAGGTTGAAGCAGGCGCAACATTTGAGATTTCCGTTGAAAGCTTCGTTAAGAACGGCAATAACTACTACCGCTTCGAGAAGTGGATCGGCGACGTTGCTGACGTTGCTGATGCATCTGCTGCATCCACAACAGTAGTTGTTAACGGCGATATCACCATCGAGGCAAGCTACTACCTCATCGGTGACGTTAAGCAGGATAACGCTCTTAACGCAATGGACTCCAACACAATGAGAAGAATGGTTGTTGGTAACGCATCCGTTGTAGCTGCAGGCGATACAAACGGCGACGGCAAGGTTCAGACTATCGACGCTAACCTCCTCGCAAGAATGCTCGCAGGTACATGGGAGCCCAACAAGTAATTAAAGCTTCCATAAATAAAAAGCCCCCATCCGGGGGCTTTTTCCTTTGTGAAGAATGCTCAGATTTTAATTCCGGTTTATCGGGGAGATATGTAGGAGGCCTTTTTGTAAAAAGGCCCCCTACGACCCCCGAAAAACTTCAAAAAGGAAATGGTTATAATTTGGTTTATCGGCGAGGGGCGTCCACTCCTTTGAACAAAGGCCCCGCGAGGGGCTTTTGCTGGTTTATATAAAGGGAGTGGCTCCCTTTATATAAACCAGTTTAAAGTTTTTTGCGGAGCTTTTTTTCAAAAAAGCGACCATTCTCCCCTCCCCGATAAACCGGAATTTAACAACTTCATACTTAGGGTTTTTTATGTTTTGAATTATTTACATTTATACCTGTTGTAATTTTCACGGCAAAGTGGTAAAATAATCTAAATATGAAAATATTCAGGAGGCAACATGCTTAAGGATTGCGTTTCAAATATTAAAAGCGATTTTGACAGCTCCGTTCACACGGAGGTACGCTGTCAGGAAAACAAGTCCCGCAGCGTTTCCATTATTTCCGGAAATCTGACGGGCAATGCAAGGAGCGAGGTCTCCGGCACAAGTGCCAGAGTTTACAAAAACGGTGTTTACGGCTTTTCCTCCGTTGCGGAGGTCTCCGAGGAGGCGGCAAGAAGTGTGCTGAAGGCTGCAACAGACAATGCCGTTTTTATGGACACCCGCATCAACAAGGGCAAAAAAATGTTCCCCCCCATTGCTCCCCGGGAGATCTACTGCCCCTCATTCTGCTCAGACCCCGAGCAGAAGGTCTACATTGACTTTGCCAAGGAGCTGGATGCTTACATTGAAAAAAACTGCAAGGGCATTACAGGCCGAGGCCTTTCTGTTCGAGTTGACTCTATGGAAAAGCATCTTGTCACAAGCGACGGCTGCTGCGGTCACACTCTCATCCCCCGTGCCTACATCTACCTCAGAATGACGGCTGAGGCTAAGGACGGCACCCCCGTTGAGAGATTTGTTCCCATTGGCGGCTTCGGAACCTTTGACACAGTCTTTACCTCTCCCGAGGCTCTTTTCCACAAGTGCGACGATCTCTATGAAAAGCTTATGATAAAGAGAGACGGAGTTTACCCTGAGGCAGGCGTTAAGACTTGTATTCTCAGCGGTGAGCTTTCCGGTATGCTTGCTCACGAGGCTGTTGGCCACACCGTTGAGGCCGATCTGGTGCTCGGCGGCAGCGTTGCAGCACACACTCTCAACAAGGAGGTTGCAAGCGAGCTCGTTACTATGGTGGACTTCGCTCACACCTGCCTTGGTGAGGAGGCTCCCCTCCCCGTTTACGTTGACGATGAGGGCACGCCCTGCACCGACCAGGTGCTCATCAAGGACGGCATACTCACAGGATATATGAACAACCGTGAGACTGCTGACCGCTTCGGAATGGCTCCCTGCGGAAATGCAAGAGCTTACTCCTTCTCCGATGAGCCTCTTATCAGAATGAGAAATACCGCTATCCTCCCCGGCACCTCCACCCTTGAGGAGATGATCGCAAGCGTGGATGACGGATACTACTTCATCGACACCAACAACGGTCAGGCAGATACCACCGGCGAGTTTATGTTCGGCACCTGCCTGGGCTATGAGATCAAGAACGGAAAGCTTGGCCGCCCCCTTCTCGATACGACCATCTCAGGAGTTGCCTTTGAAATGCTCAAAACCGTTGACATGGTTTCCGATACCATGACCTGGTCCTCAAGCGGCTACTGCGGCAAAAAGCAGCCCATGCCCGTTGGCATCGGCGGTCCTGCAGTTCGCTGCAAGATCACCATCGGCGGAAGATAATTAAGGAGGAGGACAAAATGGATAAGCTTTATATTCTTACCGAAGAGATCATAGAAAAGCTGAAGGCGGCTGGCGCAGATATGGCATACTGCACAGCATCTGCAGGCGAAACAAGAGAGTTCAACGTGGATGGCGGAGAGTTCTCCCTCTTCAGAACGCTTTTTGACAATTCTCTTACCATGACTGCCTTTATAGGCGGCAAAAAGGGCTCCATCGGCCTTAACAGCTTTGATAGCGATAAGGTGGACGAGGCAGTTAAGAACTGCATCGCCTCTGCAGAGTCTGCCGAAGCAGACCCCAACTGGGCTCTTGCTCCCGACAGCGGCGAAAAATATTTCAGAAAGGGCGCTGTTGAGCCTGACCTCAACGGCCTCTTTGACAGAAGCGCAGAGCTTGTTGAGACTATCAAGAGGGATTATCCTCTCATCGTAGTGGAGCAGATGATAGTTACCCACGAAACTGCTCACACCGTATACCGCAACACAAACGGAGCAGTTTATACAAAGGATGCAGGCTACTATAATTTTGACCTGATGTTCTCCGCTCACGAGGGCGAGGCAGGCTCATCCTTCTTCTCAAGCGGAGTTGTTTGCGATAACCTGGACCGACCCGCTATTGAGCTCGGAAGCATCAAGCGTGACCTTGAGGACGTTCAGAAGCAGATCTACACTACCCCCACAGAGGGCAAGTTCACGGGAACTATGCTCCTTTCTCCCGGCTGCCTTGCAGACTTTATGGGCAGCATAGTTGATAAGTTTGCATCTGATACCACCATCCTTGAGGGCACAAGCATATGGAAGGACTCCATCGGTGAAACGGTGGCAGATGAGCGCCTTACCGTTTCCTTTGCGCCCGGCGCCGAGGGCATAGTGTGCGGCCAGTCCTACACCACGGAGGGCTTTATTGCCGAGGATTTTGATTTTATCAAAAACGGAAGGCTGGAAAGCTTCCTGACAAGCCTCTATATTGCCAACAAAACAGGAGTTGCAAGAGCGAAGAACAGTGGCGGAAGCATGGTTATCGAGGCGGGAGACCGCAGCCTTGACGAGATCATTGCAGGCATTGACCGCGGAATACTCGTTGGCCGCTTCTCCGGCGGAGACCCTGCTCAGAACGGAGATTTCTCCGGTGTTGCCAAGAACTCCTTCCTCATTGAGGGCGGAAAAATAGTTGGCGCCGCAAGCGAAACGATGATCTCCGGCAACCTTTCGGCTATGCTGAAGAGCCTTGTTGCCATCTCCCGTGAGAGAGTGGCAGACGGATATTCTCTTCTTCCCTATGCCGCATTCGACGGCATTACCGTTTCCGGTAAATAATTAACAGAGAAAGCCCCTGATATTAGTAGGTTGGTCTTAGGGAAAAGACCAACCTACAATGATATCAATTTGCAAAGCAAATAGGTGAAATACGGCTGTCGCCGTATGAAATAGGCTTCGCCTATGAAATATTTTCTTCGAAAATATTAAGGAACAAAAATAC
>JAFQNM010000227.1 GCA_017395885.1 Clostridia bacterium
GACACCGGGTGCGGTGACTTGAAAAGCGACTGATAAAGTGAAATTTCGGTTGACAACGAAAGCCCGGTGTGATAAAATAGAAATCCACGGGGTGTGGCTCAGTTTGGACGAACGAGGGAAGCGCCTCCGGTGGAGGAAGAAGCGACCGAGTGAGGGTGCAGAGAAAAGGAGTATTGCGACCGAAAGGGAGGAAGACGACTATTTCTCAAACGGAAGAGCGCTGCGTTCTCTGCAGAAACAAACAGCTTAGAATGAATAATATAACAACGGGGTGTGGCTCAGTTTGGTAGAGCGCTGCGTTCGGGACGCAGAAGTCGCAAGTTCGAATCTTGTCACTCCGACCACATAAAAGAAAGCACGGCAGAAGCCGTGCTTTCTTTTATGCGATTGAAGCAATCAGTTCGAGCTTCGCCTGCATGCAGGCTCGTTTTGCGCTAGGAAAACTTTGGATTTTGGAAAACTGCGGCGAAAAACCGGTTCAGATTCTTGTCTCTCCGACTAAAAAACCAAAAAGCCTTGGCCCCTTTTTGCTTTTTTGTGGCAGGGAAGGTGCGGCAACAAATGTTGTAATATAAGTTGTAATATAATAAATTGTAAATTCGTATCTTCCTATTGAAAAAAGTGCATCAAGGGTATATAATATATTATGTATAGCTATAAGAAAAGAGGCGTTTCATTATGAACAACTACAAAATCGAAACCAAGTGCATTCAGGAGGGCTGGAAGCCTGAAAACGGTGAGCCCAGAGTTCTCCCCATTTACCAGAGCACTACCTATAAATATGAGTCCGGTGAGCATCTCGGCAAGCTCTTCGATCTTACCGCACCCGGACATATGTACTCCCGTATCTCTAATCCCACCGTTGACTTCGTTGAGAAGAAGATCGCTGCTCTTGAGGGCGGTGTGGGCGCTATGATGGTATCAAGCGGTCAGGCTGCATCTACAAGCGCTGTTCTCAATATTGCCAGCTGCGGCGACAACTTCGTTTGCTCTGCTGCTATCTACGGCGGCACTACAAACCTTTTCGCCGTTACCTTCAAGCGCCTTGGCATTGAGGTCCGCTTCGTTACCCCCGGTATGACCGATGAGGATATCCACGCTCTCTTCGATGAGCGTACCCGTCTCGTCTTCGGTGAGACGATTGCAAACCCCGCTCTCGACGTTTTCGATATCGAGCGCTTTGCAGCTATCGCTCACGCTCACAACGTTCCCCTCGTTGTTGACAATACCTTTGCAACTCCCGTTTTTTGCCGCCCCTTTGAGTTTGGCGCGGATATCGTTATCCACTCCACCACAAAGTATATGGACGGCCACGCAACGGTGGTTGGCGGCGTTATAGTTGACTCCGGCAAGTTTGACTGGGCTAAGGCAGGCAAGTACCCTGAGCTTACTACTCCCGACGAGAGCTACCACGGTGTTATCTACACAGAGCAGTTCGGTGAGGCGGCTTATATCACAAAGGCTCGAGTTCAGCTTCTCCGTGACCTTGGCAACTCTCCTCAGCCTATGGCGGCGTTTATCCTCAATCTCGGCCTTGAGACCCTTGCGCTGAGAATGGAGCGCCACTTTGAGAACGGACTTGCAGTTGCTAAATATCTTGAAAACCATCCCAAGGTTGGCTGGGTAAACTTCCCTGCGCTTGAGTCCTCTCCCGAGTATGATAAGTGCCAAAAGTACCTGGGCGGCAAGACCTGCGGCGTTGTTTCCTTCGGCGTTAAGGGCGGCAGAGAGGCCGCTATGAAGTTTATGGACAGCCTCTCCCTTGCAAACATCGTTGTTCACGTTGCCGATGCACGCACCTGTGTTCTTCATCCCGCCTCCACCACACACCGTCAGCTGACAGACGAGCAGCTTGTTAACGCAGGCATCGGAGCTGACCTTGTACGTATGTCCGTGGGTATCGAGCACATCGACGATATTATCGCAGACATCGAAAACGCACTTTCCAAAGTTGATTGATAAAGGAGGACCTCCCCCTTGCCCATAAAGATACCAAACGCTCTGCCCGCAACACAAACGCTGCTGGGCGAGAACATATTTGTCATCACGGAGACGAGAGCAATCACTCAGGATATACGTCCCCTGAAGATAGCTATCCTCAACCTGATGCCCACAAAGATAACAACCGAAACTCAGCTTGCACGCCTGCTGGGAAATACTCCTCTGCAGGTGGAGCTTGAGCTTCTTCACACGGCGTCCCACGTTTCGAAAAATACGGCGGCTGAGCATATGCTCTCCTTTTACCGCACCTTTGACGACGTGAAGGAAAACTATTACGACGGCCTTATCATCACGGGAGCTCCAGTTGAGCAGATGCCCTTCGAGAGTGTCACATACTGGGATGAGCTTTGCCGTATAATGGAGTGGTCAAAGACCCACGTAACAAGCACTTTTCACATCTGCTGGGGTGCTCAGGCAGGTCTTTATTACCATTACGGCATCAATAAGCATCCTTTGGAGGAAAAGCTGTTCGGCATATTCGACCATAAGAAGGATAAGAAGGACTCTATTCTTCTCCGCGGATTTGACGACGTTTTCCCGGTGCCTCATTCCCGCCATACTTATATAAAGAGAGAGGATATCGAGGCCCATCCGGAGCTTAAGATACTTGCATCCAGCGATAGGGCGGGCGTTTATGCACTCTCAAATCACGGGGGAAGTCAGGTGTTTATCACAGGCCACTCCGAGTATGATGCCGACACTCTGAAAAAGGAATACCTCCGCGATAAAAACGCAGGCCTGCCCATTAAGGTGCCGGAAAACTATTTCCCCGATGATGACGATACAAAGGAGCCTCTGGTCACGTGGCGCAGCCATGCAAACCTGCTCTACTCAAACTGGCTCAACTATTTCGTCTACCAGACCACACCCTACGACCTTTCGACCATGAAGTCGAAGGGAGAAAAATGAGAAGAGTGAAGCATACGTTCTTCACTTCCGATTCTTAAAAAAATCTCTTTTCAAAGAAAGGAATTATAAAAATGACTGAACAGCCTCATGCTAAAACACAGAAATTCTCTCTCCATGACGATAAGAGCCAGGAGATGCACGCAATTCTTGCCGCTGTATATCAGGCGCTGAGAGAAAAGGGCTATGACCCTATAAACCAGCTGGTGGGCTATATCCTCTCCGAGGACCCCACATATATCACAAACCATAAGAGCGCAAGAAGCCTTATCTGCCGAATCGACCGAGATGAGCTTATGCGCGAGCTCGTTAAGACCTACCTTGGCATTTGATCGGCCGGAGGATTTGAGGCTTGACTATTTATAAGCTTCCCGAGTGCACCCCTGTTTCTGCCCTCCCTGCGGGAGCGGCTGTTGCTCTCGGCAATTTTGATGGAGTGCACCGTGGTCATCAGCGGCTGTTTGATGCTGCAAGAGGGCTGGCGGATGAGGGTAAGTGCTCCTGCAGCTGTGCCTGGACCTTCACCTCGCCTGCAAAGATCTCTCCCATTCTGTGCCTTACGGATATGAACGCCAAGCTTCGCCTCTTTGCACAGTACGGCCTGGATTATGCCGTTTTTGAGGATTTTGAGCTGGTGAAAAATATGCCCTGCCGTGAGTTTGTTGCCGAATACCTTGTTGAGGTGCTTGGGGCAGGCTACACCGTTTGCGGCTTTAATTTCAGATTTGGCAAGGGCGGAGCAGGGGATTCGGCTCTTTTGTCCGCTACAATGGCAGAGCTTGGAAAAGGCTGCCACGTTGTTCCTGCAGTTATCCATGAGGGCCTTGTTGTCTCTTCAACGGAGGTCAGAAAAAGGGTGGAGTGCGGCGATATGAGCGGAGCGGCAGACCTGCTCGGTCATCCCTTTTCCATAAAATTTCCCGTAATTCACGGCCAGAAGCTTGGCAGAACTATTGGCATTCCAACCATCAATCAGTCCTTCCCCGAGGGGCATATCGTCCCCCGTCAGGGCATTTATGCCTGCTCCTGCTACGTAAACGGCGAGATATATCTCGGCGTTGCAAACGTGGGCGTGCGTCCTACCGTATCTGACGGAAAAACGGTGAACTGTGAAACGCATATCATCAATTATTCGGGCGATCTCTACGGCAAGGAGATCGAGGTGGAGTTCTATGAGCGGCTCAGAGAAGAAATGAAGTTCGATTCTGTTGATGCTCTCCGCCGCCAGATAAGGATAGATATTGCAGAGTGCCTGGATTATTTCTGTACTATGTACGGCTAAGCAGAGGCCGAAAGCGGCATCTGCACCAAAGGCCTGTCCGCTTTTGAAAAAGGGATGCGGCCTTTTGCATTTATATTTTTTAAGCGATCATCAGAAAGGAGACACCGGATGAAGCATATACATAAAAGGCTTGTATGCCTGCTTTTGGCTCTGGCAACGATAGTTTCCGTTTTTCTTTTGCCGGTGTCGGTAAACGCTCTGGAGGACCCTGAGGTGGCCTATGCAGAGGCAGCTTACCTCTATAATCTGGAAAACGAGCAGGCGGTATACAAGCTTAATGCAGACGAAAAGGTATACCCTGCGGCAACGGTAAAGCTTATGACGGGCATCGTTGCACTTGAGAATCTCAGCGACCGTCTGGATGAAACGGTGACCGTTACCGCTGAAATGGCCTCCCATTTCAAGGGAAACAAGACCGGCCAGAACGGACTAAAGATCGGAGAGACTGTTGTTCTCCGTGATATGCTGGGAGCAATGCTGGTCCATGCTGCAAACGATGCGGCCTACGTTCTTGCTCTCACCGTTTCCGAGAGCGTTGAGGATTTCGTTTTGCTGATGAACAAGCGTGCAAACGAGCTGGGCGCTTATAATACTCATTATACTAACCCAACGGGAATGCACGATGAGAATATGTTTACAACGGCGGCAGATACGGCAACCGTGGCCATTCATGCATATGGGCTTGAGCAGTTTATGGATTTTGCCGGCCTCAGCCGCTATACCGTTTCCGAAACAAATATGAGCTCTGCCCGAACGCTTTACAGCAAAAATGCTTTCCTCTCCAATGCATATGAGGATCAGTATTTTTATGATAAGGCAAGAGGAATGAATGCAGGCTCTACCTATGAGGGAGGCTACTGCGTCGTTACCACGGCAACGGACGGCGAGCTGACATACCTTGCCGTAGTTCTCGGTGCCCAGAGCGTTGACGGAGTTACTTATTCCTACGTAAATGCAAAGAATCTTCTGGAGTGGGCTTTCAGCTCATTTATGTATCTGGACGTTCTTTCTCCCGAGCAGATAATGTGCGAGATACCGGTCACTCTTGCAACGGGAGTTGATCACGTTACCCTTGTTGCAAGCAGCTCTCTTTCCGTGTACCTCCCATCGGATACGGATCTGGAAAAGGAGATAACCTACAGCTACACAACAAACACCGATGAGCTGCAGGCTCCCGTCAAGAAGGGAGACCAGGCAGGCTGGGTAACGGTGCTTTATAACGGAGAGCCTATCGGCACCTCAGAGCTTATCTCCACTGCCGATATTGAGCGAAGCGATATGCTCTACGGCCTCCATAAGATCAGCGAATTCACAAAGAGCTACTTTTTCATAGCAACCATCGTGTGCATCGTGGTATTTTCCCTTGTGTACGTTTTTGGAAAGGCCTTCATTCTGGGACGGCGAAATAACAAGCGATACAGATA
The DNA here is from genome assembly GCA_017395885.1 of Clostridia bacterium. GTDB lineage: Bacteria > Bacillota > Clostridia > Oscillospirales > CAG-272 > Avispirillum. Next base: position 5,614 of record JAFQNM010000227.1, read on the forward strand.
AGGTAAAGGGCAAAGCGAAAGGCACGGTATGTAATGAAATTATCAGATAAACTGAAGCGGGCGTTGAGCGCCGCTCTGGCAATGGTCTTGATCCTTTGCTGTGCTCTTGCATTTGGCTCCTGTATGCTTATGGAGTCGGATAAGGTTGGAGATTGCAACGGAGACGGGCTGGTAAACGCTCAGGATTCAAACTGCCTTGGCCGCCATATAACAGGCGAGAGCATCAGCATCTCCAAGGAAGGAGCCGATCTGAATTCGGACGGACTTCTGAACGATGCCGACCGGGCTCTGATACGGGAGTACCTTGCGGAGGTCTACCTTCCCGGAAAGCGGTTTGAAAAAATATATCTCAACGGAACGGATATTGCCAATTTTACTATCGTCATTCCCGAAAAGGCTGACGATTTTGAGAAATGGACGGCCGAAATACTGAGGGATGAGCTTGAGGAGCTGACCACGGCGGAGATAGATATCAAAAGAGAAAACGAGGGCAAATATACCTTCGAGATCCACGTGGGCGATACCGTAGGCAGCGATGGGCTCTCAGCCTCTGTAAATGAGGGAGAGTACATCATCTGCACCGTTGGCTCAAAGATCCTTCTCTCGGGCCGTGATTATCTGGTCGGTGCGGGAGCAGGGTATATAATATCTGCGCTGAACAGGTCCTCTGCCGATTGGAACGGAGAGGAATATCTTGAGATCCCCACAGACCCCGTTTCACGCAAGGTGGAGTGGGAGCAGGCTGATAACGTTTTCTATTTTATAGGAGACGGAATGGGCCTGAATCACACGAGAATGACAACGGATGAAAATGCCGTTGTGGAATATGCAGACGGAACCGTGCTGCCTCCGGATGAAAGCGGCTGCGAAGTATTTTGGCCCTCCACGTTTGAGAATGTAGGTGAGGCGGTGACCCTAAATCTTCAGGAAAGCACAACAGACTCAGCAGCAGCGGCAACCACCCTTGCAACCGGGTATAAGACCCTGAACGGAGCCCTTGGAATGATACCTGCCGATCTGGACGGAGACGGAGAGGAGAGCGAGTTCAGGTCTGTTCAGAACGTGCGAGAGATGGCAACCATGAGAGGAATGGCAACAGCCGTTATCTCAACTGATAAGATCACAGGTGCAACCCCAAATGCCTTTCTTGTTCATCATACAACGAGAAAGGATAGAAGCGTTATCCTCGAACAGCAGGCGGCGCTGGAAAAATCGCGGCTTGCCTGCAATTATTTGTGGTGCAGCTACGATAGCGATGATGTTTTTGATGAGCTTAGTAAGGCGCTTGATTCATGCGATGATAACCCCGGCGGCTTCTTCATAATGACAGAGGAGGCAATGATAGATAAATACGGGGAGAAAATGGATTATGATAACGTTATAAGAACCGTGAAAAGGCTGAATGAAATGACAGCCTATGCGGCGACTTATGCAATGTGCCATAGGAATACGGCCATCGTCATAACGGCAGACCATGAAACAGGCGGACTTATCTGCGGAGAAGACGGAGTCTGGAGATGGACGTCAGACGGCGAGCATACAAGCCTGAACGTGCCTGTGTTTGCAATGGGCAGCGGCACTGAGGTGTTTAAGGGAGCCGTGTGTGATAATACGGATATCGCAAAATTCGTTATTGATATAGTCGAGCATTAATAAAACGACCCCTGACCGTAAGGCCAGGGGTCGTTTTGTATAGATTCCGATTTATCGGGGAGGGGAGAACGGTCGCTTTTTTGAAAAAAAGCTCCGCAAAAAACTTTAA
>JAFQNM010000228.1 GCA_017395885.1 Clostridia bacterium
TAACAAATTCAAGCTTCACCTTCTCGCGCTCGAAGCTCTCTCTAAAAATGGGGCCCATCCCATTTTTGTTCCTATCGGAACCCGATCGAGCTTCCCAAGTGAGCTTTTGTAGCCAAGCGAGATAAAGAATAACAAATTCAAGCTTCACCTTCTCGCGCTCGAAGCTCTCTCTAAAAATGGGGCCCATCCCATTTTTGTTCCTATCGGAACCCGATCGAGCTTCCCAAGTGAGCTTTTACTGTAGCCGCGCGAGATATCTTTAATTTCGGTTTTAACAGTAAGCTTTAATTTATATTAACCGTAGGGGCGGATTATCCTGCCCGATAAACTGAAATTTGAAGCCCAAACCATCAAATAAACGGAGAAATGACCCTTGAAATGTAACAGTATAGCGTTCTCCAATTTCCGCAACGTTGAATCTGAGAAATGCAATTTTTCTGACGGTGTCAACGTCCTTTGGGGCAAGAACGCACAGGGAAAATCGAATATACTTGAGGGAATCTATTTCTTCGCTCGCGGCCGCTCCTTTCGAGGCGCCAAGGAAAAGGAATTGATCCGTTTTGGAGAGAAGGAGGCCGCCCTCTCACTTGAATTTTTAAAGGAGGGAGACCGATATCCCGTCTCCCTCTCCGCCGGCATCCCTCAGGACGGCAGAAAGACCCTTTACCGCAACGGTGCAAAGCTCTCCGGCTCCAAGGAGATGATGGGCTCATTCAGGGCAGTTCTTTTCTGCCCCGCTCATCTGACGCTTGTGAGCGGCGGACCCGCCCTTCGCAGAAGCTTTCTGGATATTGCCCTCTCCCAGCTTTATCCCGCCTATCTGGACAGCCTCTCTCGCTACAACCGTGCCCACCTGCAGCGCAATGCCCTTATAAAAAAGGCTCAAAGCACAGGAAAAAATACCTACGACAGCATCATATGGGAGACCTATGCCGAGCAGATGGCCACCTTCGGTGCAGATATTTTTGCCCGCAGGCTGGAGTATATGAACGAGCTCTCCGCCTCGGTGGAGGAGCTATTCCTACGGATGACGGAGGGCAGAGAAAAGCCCTCTCTCTCCTATCGCTCCTCAGCTCTCGGAGAGGATGCCTCAGAAATAACCCGGGCGGCAAAAACAAAGCTCTATGACGCTCTCCTCTCAAACCTTGACCGTGAGATAATTATAGGCTCAAGCCTTTACGGCGTTCACAAGGACGATATTTCCGTCCGCCTGAACGGAAAGGAGGCAAAGGTATTTGCCTCTCAGGGCCAGCAAAGGAGCCTTGCCCTTTCAATGAAGCTTGCAGAGGGCGAAATGTCTAAGAAAATAAGCGGTGAATACCCTGTTTTTCTTCTTGACGACGTGCTCTCGGAGCTTGACGGCGACCGCCGTGCATTTATTCTCAGAAGCCTTTCCGACCGTCAGCTTATCGTTACCTCCTGCGAGCCTGAAATATTCCGCTCAATGGACTCATCCTCCCGCCTTATTCACGTGAGGGACGGCAAAATTGCCGAGGTGGACGGATGAGAAGCTACGTGGTCGCAAAAATAGACGACACAACAAGGGGAATTTTTTGCGAGTTTATTCCCCGTGATGAATACGGCGAGGGCGAGGCTATGACCCTTCTCCTTCGCATATCGGATTTTTACGATGCCCACATATCTGTGGGAAAGATCATATCGGACGATGAGTTTGAAGCGCTTTACGAGGCTTCGGCCATTGCCCGTGCCACAGCAAAGGCCGAGGCTTTTCTTTCCGGGGGAGATCACTCGAAAAAGCAGCTCGTGCAAAAGCTTGTCAGAGCAGACATTGACCGCTCATATGCCGAAAAGGCCGCTCTTATTATGGAGGAGCGTGGCTTTATCGACGAGGATGGCCAGGCAGAGCGCCTTGCCCGTGCCTACAACAGGCGAAAGGGCTGGGGACAGCGCCGCATACTCACAGAGCTTCTCCAAAGGGGATACGAAAGGGAAGCGGCTCTCGCAGCCGCCGGCTTTATATCTCCCGAGGAATATATGGAGACCTTAAAGGCTGTTATAGAAAGAAAATTTCCCGACCCTCCCGAGGATAAAAAGGAGCGTGACCGACGGATCGCCTCACTACTTCGCCTCGGTTACTCCCTCTCGGAGATAACGGAGGCTTTTCGGGAGAGCTATAGATAAAAAATCCCCTGTTTAAAGTTTTTTGAGAGTGCCCGCGGACATTACGCTTACCTTGATTGTATGTTTGCGTGTCCGCTCTGACTTCACGCCAAAGCGTGAAGTCCTAAATATACACTTCCCCTAAAAAAGTTCTTTGCAAATATTTTCCCCTATGGAGGCTTTCCAATGAACAGAAAGAATTTTAAAGTCGGCTTCGTTTCTCTCGGCTGCGCAAAAAATCTTTGCGATACGGAGATCATGCTTCACCATATTATGGAGGCAGGCTATCAGCTCACCCCCGAGGAGACCGAGGCAGACTGCATCATTATAAACACCTGCGCATTTATCGAGAGCGCTAAGCGTGCGTCTATCGACTCTATACTTGATATCGCCTGGCTCAAGGCCCATAACGGCCTCAAGGGCATTGTTGTTTGCGGCTGTCTCTCCGAGCGCTACCGTGAGGAGCTTCTCAAGGAGCTTCCCGAGATCGATGCAGTTATCGGCGTTGGCTCCATACACAATATCGTTGACGCCGTTGACAGCGTTTTTGAAAGCTCAGAAAAGAAGTATACCTCCTTTGAGAACAAGGAAGCTCTTAAGCTTGGCGGCGACAGGATCATCACCACAGGTGAGGTATATGCCTACATCAAGATCGCCGAGGGCTGCAACAACCGCTGCACCTACTGCGCTATTCCCTCCATCCGCGGCTCTCTCCGTTCAAGAACCATTGAGGATATCGTTGAGGAGGCAAAGGGCCTTGATGAAATGGGCATTCGTGAGCTTGTTGTTATCGCTCAGGATACCTCCGTTTACGGCCTTGACATTTACGGAGAGTATGCCCTGCCAAGGCTTCTCCGTGCAATTACAGACAACACCTCTATCCCCTGGGTACGTGTGCTTTACTGCTATCCCGACAAGATAACCGACGAGCTTATCGCTGAGATGAGAGACAATCCCCGCATCGTTCACTATCTCGACCTGCCCATTCAGCACATTTCTGATAAGATGCTCACCGCCATGAACCGCCACGGTGACCGTGCCTGCATTGAGGATGCCGTTGCACGTCTTCGCCGTGAGATACCCGACGTTGTGCTCCGCTCCACCGCCATCGTAGGCTTCCCCGGAGAGACTGAGGAGGACTTCCGCGAGCTTTGCGAGTTCATAAAGGAGGTTAAATTCGAGCGCTTCGGCGCATTTACATACTCCCGTGAGGAGGGCACTGCTGCATATGACCTGCCCGAACAGATAGACGAGCAGACAAAGCAGGACCGCCTTGATATTCTTATGCGCACTCAGCTTGATAACTCAGAGGCTTACAACGAGGGGCTTGTTGGCAAGGTGCTTCACGTTCTCTGCGAGAGCTTTGACCCCGTAAGCGAGGCTTACGTGGGACGCAGCTACCGTGATGCCGTTGATATTGACGGCAAGGTTTGGTTCACCTCTCACCGCCCTGTAGCCGAGGGCGAATTCGTTGACGTTCGCATTACCGAGGCTATGGACTACGATCTCGTTGGTGAAACTATAGTATGATAGAAATATCCACCCTGTTTTCAGGCTCATCAGGCAATTCCACCCTCATCAGAACGGAAAGCTGTGCCATTCTTATAGATGCAGGCCGGAACTGCAAGGCAGTTTGCGAGGCTCTCCACAAGCTGGGCATGACTCTTGACGATATACGTGCCGTTTTCGTTACCCACGAGCACTCCGACCATATATCAGCCCTTGACGTTATGATGAGAAAGAGAGCCATACCCATACACGTAACGGAGCCCAGCTCCCGTGAGCTTTGCAAAAAAGCAAGCGCGGCACAATGTGCCGTTATCCACAAGGAGCTTTGCTTTACGGAAAGAGTAGGTGACCTGACGGTCACAGCCTTTCCCCTGCCTCACGACAGTGCCGCAAACGTTGGCTACGTTATCACCTGCGATGACGGCGACTGCGCAGGAGTTGCCACCGACATGGGATACCCAACCCAGCTCTGCTTTGAAAGGCTCAGGTGCTGCAGACAGGCCGTTCTGGAGGCAAATCACGACCCGGGAATGGTGAAAAACGGCCCGTATCCCAGAGCCCTGAAGGAGCGTATCCTCTCAAGGGGAGGCCACCTTTCCAATTCCGATTGCGCCCAGCTCATTATGGGCCTTTGCGAGTGCGGAATGGAGAAAATAATGCTGGCCCACCTTAGCCTTGACAACAACACCCCCGATAAGGCGAGAGAGGCTGTCAGCGAGGGGCTTTCCTCCATTGGTCTCGATGATAAGGTTACCGTTAAGGTAGCCTGGAGAGACGGCCCCAGAACACTTTAATTATTTTTCTTACTTTATTTATGCTTAAGATCAAATTTATAACCGTAGGCTCACTTGCCGAAAGGCATTGGCGTGAGGCCTGCGATGAATACAAAAAGAGGCTCTCGCAGTCCTTCAAGGTGGAGGACTGCGAGCTTAAGGAAACGAGGATCGCCAAAAATCCCACCGAGGGTGACATTGCCCGTGTTCTTGATGACGAGGCAGACCGTATCCTTGCACAGATACCCCAGAGGGCATTCACCGTTGCCCTTTGCATTGAGGGCAAGCAGCTCTCAAGCGAGGAGCTTGCTCACTTAATTGATTCCAAGACCACGGAAGGCTTTTCTGATATCTGCTTTATCATCGGCTCATCCCACGGCCTCTCAGACAGGGTAAAGTCTGCCGCAAACGCAAGGCTCTCCATGTCCCGCCTGACATTTCCCCATCAGCTTGCCCGTGTTATGCTCCTTGAGGCAGTCTACAGAGCAGGCGAGATCAACAAGGGAACTAAATACCACAAATAAAGGTGATCTAATTGAAGCTATCCGAACTTATTAAGCTCCATATCGTGAAACGCTTGCCCGCCATTATAGGGACGGTTTTTTTAACTGCGCTCTTTTTCTCCTACTACGTTGGCATTCTTGACGTTTCATTTATCGAGAGACCTGAAGGATGGAAGGAGAACTTCACTGCCTTTTCTCAGCTTTTCTTTCCCGATACTGCAGCAAATGGCCCCGAAGAGGACACACCTGTGTCCGATCAAGGCACAAATTCTCCCTCCGGAGATACTGTCCCCACTCCTGACAGCAATAAGCCAAGGCCTGAAAAAAATGAGGCGATAACCGGTCAGGTGCTGAAATTCTCTCCCGTTTCCGCCCTCAAGGCGGAGGGCTACCGCCTGACGGACAGCCCCTATGGCGAGGGGTATGTTTTCGGCATTCTTGATGCCCCCTATGCCTGGCCTGAGAAATTCAGCTATACCTGGAAATCCTACGATAAGGAAAAGGCCACATTTTATGACGACGGCACAGAGACCACCGTTGAAAACGTCCGCTATTCGGGCGAGCGTGCCGCTCTTGAGCTCTATATGGGCTATATTATTTACGACGATAACGGAACTCTCTATATCATCGGCCCCGACGGAGCAGTTCTGACCACATATGACGATACTCAGTACCGTCCTGCTTACACCAGAGACAGAGAGGGCAGGCCCCTTTTCTACAAGGAGGTCACCGTTACGGAGGAGTATCCCACCCTTCTCGGCCCCGAGGACGAGAACGGCAACCGCCCCTGGGAGCAAACGGCAAAGCTTAAGAGAACCGTTAAGGAATACTACTACCTGGCTCCCGACGGAAGGACCTTTAAAAGATCTGATTACAACGACAGCACCGATAACAGAGGCCTCTACTTCGATTATCCCTCCTACTACGGCACCACAACCTCAAATCTTGGCCGTTATTATCTGAACACCACCAAATTCGTTACAGACCTTGAGGGTAAGACCTCAGTTATTGACGATCTCTACTGGGCATACTCTGTAGATCCCATCGATCTCAGCCTTCTCCGCTTCGATCGTGACGGCATCCTTGTGAATGAGGACGGCACTCAGAAGGGAGATGAGCCAAAAACAAAGAGAGACCTCTTTCCCTACACGATGGCATATAACTACTCAGGGGGCTATGCCACCGTCTTTCAGGATATAGACTGGTCCTATGACCACGATATGGAGCACGACGGCATTGACGAGATCAAGACCTACGACGTTACCACAAACGAGCTCCGTATCGTAGATAAGGAGGGCAAGGTAATGTTTGAGTCCAGAAAGAACTGGTACTCAGACCTTAGCTGGACAGCTCACGAGAAGTTCTCCCGCCCCCTCTACTCCGATATCCGCTCTCTCGGCAGCTATTATTTTGACCACGGCCTTATGAGGCTTCGTATCCAGACCTGGGACTGCTACTATTTTGCCCAGTTCGATACGGTCAAGATCGTAACGGATGAGGACGTTCTCGTAGACCCAAAGGGAGAGATCTTCCAGCTACCCTCCGAGTATACCATGGTCTCCTATTCCGACGGCGTTATCCTGCTCGAAAAGGATAACACCTACGGCTATATGAACTACCTCGGTAACTGGGTGAAGGACCCCGTGTTTACTGACGCCAGACCCTTTCTTGAGGGTGTTGCCGCCTGCAAAAATGCCGAGGGCTACTGGGGAGTTATAGATACTGACGGAAACACCGTTATCCCCTTTAACTATACCTATATTTCCGATATCTCCGGCGGCACCATAGCTGCCTACAGCGAAACTGCCGGCTGGACGGTCTATCAAAAACTTTCAAAATAAGGATAAACAAATAAGGATAAACAAAAATGTCACAGTACTCCTTTGACGTGATAGTGGTGGGCGCAGGCCATGCAGGCATAGAGGCAGCTCTTGCCACCGCCCGCACAGGCCTGAAAACAGCCCTCTTTACCATCAGCCTTGATTCTGTTGCAAATATGCCCTGTAATCCCTCTATAGGTGGTACAGGAAAAGGACATCTTGTATTCGAAATTGATGCTTTAGGCGGAGAAATGGGATATCAGGCCGATCTGGTAACTATCCAGTCCCGAACACTCAATACGGGAAAGGGTGCAGCTGTCCGCTCAAAAAGAGTCCAGGCAGACCGCCACATCTATTCCGCCAATATGAAAAAGCTCCTTGAAAGGGAGAGGAATCTTTATCTTATCCAGGGCGAGGTGGGAGACATTCTCACAGAGGAAAGGGACGGCAGAAGGAGAGTAACCGGAGTTACCCTTTTTCCCGGCGGCAACTACTATGCAAGGGCCGTTATCATCTCAACCGGCACCTATCTCGGAGGCCTGACCCACGTTGGCGACGTCAGCCGCTCCTCAGGCCCCGACGGACTTCTTCCCGCCGGTGCCCTTACACAGAGGCTGATTGACCTTGGAATCCGTATGATGCGCTTTAAAACGGGAACTCCTCCCCGTATCCGCCGTGATTCGATCGACCTTGAAAGCCTTGAGATACAGTACGGCGAGGAGAAGATAACACCATTTTCTGTAAGAACACCCAGAAATTCCCTTGAAGGAATAACTCAACTCCCCTGCTATATTACCTATACTAATGAAACTACACATAATATAATACGTGAAAACCTCCATAGATCTCCCCTGTATTCAGGTAAGATACACGGAACAGGCCCACGTTATTGCCCCTCCATTGAGGATAAAGTGGTCAGATTCAGCGAAAAGGAGCGCCACCAGCTCTTTGCAGAGCCTATGGGATGGGATACTGAGGAGGTTTATCTTCAGGGCTTTTCTTCCTCTCTGCCTGCAGACGTGCAGTACCTGATGCTGAGAAGCCTTAAGGGATTTGAGAACGCAGAGATCATGAGATATGCCTACGCTATCGAATATGATTGCATAGACCCAACACAGCTATATCCAACTCTTGAATTTAAGGAGATCGACGGTCTTTACGGCGCAGGTCAGTTCAACGGCTCCTCAGGATATGAGGAGGCGGCGGCACAGGGCCTTGTTGCCGGTATCAATGCATCCTGCAAGCTGAGAGGCCGGGATCCTGTCATTCTTCCCAGGTATTCCTCCTATATAGGTACGCTTATAGACGACCTTGTTACAAAGGGAACAAACGAGCCGTACCGTATAATGACAAGCCGAAGCGAGTACCGTCTGCTTCTGAGACAGGATAATGCAGACAGAAGGCTCACCGAGTACGGCTACCGTGCAGGCCTCATATCTGAGGAAAGATACGGCGCATTTATTGAAAAAATGAAGCAGGAGAGTGAGGAAACGGAAAGGCTCAATAGCTTAAACGTATCTCCCACCTCAGCCAACCCTCTGCTTGAAGAGCTTGGTCAAGCTACTCTCTCATCCGGCGCAAAAATGGCAGATCTCCTCAGAAGACCGGGAATAACCTACGGTGATCTTGCACCTATCGACGCTTTTCGCCCTCAGCTCCCTCCAGAGGTGATCGAAACGGTAGAAACTGAGATCAAATACGAGGGATATATAAAGCGTCAGCTTGCTGAGGCGGAGAAGCAGAAAAAGATCGAATCACGACTGCTGCCTGCAGACCTTGATTATTCAAATATTAAAGGCCTTCGACTTGAAGCGGCACAAAAGCTCTCTGAGATCAGACCAGCCTCTCTTGGACAGGCAGCAAGGATCTCCGGAGTTAATCCTGCAGATATATCGGTGCTTGTGATCTATCTCTCAATGAGACCTGACGATAATTGATTCAAATGTTTCACGTGAAACAAGTTCAATGACAAAGCTTATTTAGTTCGTCTGAGCTTGTATTTAGTCTTTGAAAAATATTGGTTGACTACTCACATACTGTTTCACGTGAAACAATTAAAAAGAAAGGACATTACAATGTCAAAATACAGAAGAAACAGAGTTAACGATGCTGTGGCACTTGAGCTGGTAAGCATTCTGAGAAACGTTAAGGACCCAAGGGTATCAGGTGCTTTTATAAGCATAACCTCCGCTGACGTTACTCCCGACTTTAAATATGCAAAAATCTTCTATTCCGTCCTCGGTATGGACGACGATGCAGAGGGCATCAAGGAGATAGCAAAGGGCCTCAAGAGCGCACAGGGCTTTATCAGAGGCCAGCTTGCAAAAACTCTTAACCTCAGAGTTACTCCCGAGCTCACCTTTATCCACGACGATTCTATGAAGCGCGGTGTTGAGATCGCTGCAATGATCAATAGCCTTGAATTTACTGACGATGAGGAAGAGTCAAAAGAAGAGGACGCCGATGAATAATACGGACTATAAGGCACTTTCTGTTGCAGAATGTGCCGATATTCTCAAAAGCTCAGCAAAAGAAGGGAAAAAAGCTCTGATAATCGGCCACCGCAATCCTGATGGAGATGCAGCGGGCTCTGTTCTTGCGCTCAAAAGGCTTTACGAGGCACTGGGCGGAAGCGCAGATTGCGCCTGCTGCGATAAAATACCTGATTATCTCAGCTTTCTTCCGGACAGCGATCATTTAATTACTGAAATAAAAGAGGAATACGGTCTTTACGTAGCAGTTGACGTGGCATCGCCACAGCAGCTTGGTGAGCTTGAGTATTTGAAGGATAAAATTTCGATCACCATCGACCACCACGCAAGCTACACGCCCTTCTCAGACAACTTGAGAGATCCGTCAGCATCTGCTGCAGGAGAGCTAATATACATGATCTACAGTGTTTTTATTTGCTGTAAGCTCACAAAAGAGGACGCTGATATCGCAAGACTTTTGTATGCAGCTATCTCAGCAGACAGCGGCTCATTCAGGTACTCTAACACATCGCCTAAGACCCATATGATAGCCGCAGATCTGATGAAGACCATAAACTCAGATAAGGAGGGCATGAGCACCTCCTATATTTCTATGCTCCTTCACGATCAGAAATCAATGAAGGAGATACGGGCAATGGGTATGTGCATCGAATTTCTTGAGACCTGTGAGTGCGGCAGGATAGCCTACGTCATAATAGAAAAGGCTGAGGCGGAAAAGCTTGGTCTCAGTGATGAAGATTTCGGCTCTGCAATCGATATTCCCAGAAAGATCAAGGGCACGGAAATTGCCTTTACAGTTAAGGAAACGGGAAAAACAGGAGAAAACGGCCTTAATATATATAAGATCTCGGCAAGGTCAAACACTGAGGCAAACGTTTCAGAAATCTGCGCAGCCTTTGGCGGCGGCGGTCATCCAAAAGCAGCAGGAGCTTCAGTTCAAGCCAAAAGCGCAAAAGAGGCAGCAGAAATACTTTGCAGTGAGTTCAAAAAGGCCTTGAGGAGCTGAAATGGGCAGAAAAGATAAAATAGATATAGCAACAGGCGTTATTATAATAAACAAGCACGAGGGTGTGACCAGCCACAGGATAGTTCAGATACTGAGAAGGCTTTTCGATACGCCGAGGATAGGCCACACCGGCACCCTTGACCCTATGGCAACGGGAGTATTGCCCATTCTTGTGGGCAGAGCTGTAAAGGCCTCAGATTTTTTGGTTGCCGAGGACAAGGAATACGTTGCTGAAATGACTCTCGGTATAGTAACAGATACAGACGATATTACAGGTGAAGTTCTCACAAAAACTGATATCATCCCCTCAGAGGAGGCTGTTTTTGAGGCAATTGACAGCTTTATCGGTGAAATCGAGCAGATCCCGCCTATGTACAGCGCAATAAAGGTAGACGGAAGAAAGCTTGTTGACCTGGCAAGAGAGGGTATCACAGTTGAGCGAAAGTCAAGAAAAGTAAAGATCAACAGCATAAAAGCTGAAAAAATCGAAGAAAACAGGTATAAAATGGTAGTTTCCTGCTCAAAGGGAACATATATAAGAACACTTTGCCACGATATTGGCGAAAAGCTCGGGTGCGGAGCCGCCATGAGCGCCCTTAACAGAACAAGATCAGGCAGCTTTACTCTTGAAGCATCCCACACGGTGGAGGAGCTTGAAGCACTAACTATAGAGGAAAGGGCAGCTCTCATTAAGCCAACGGAGGAGCTTTTTGCAGATTGCCCTGCTATTTCAGTTAACGATTTTTATGCAAAACTCATCCGGGGAGGTACTGAGCTTTATCAGAAAAAGTTAAGTACCTGTTATGAAATAGGACAGTATGTAAGAATTAAACACAACGGTGTTTTTATAGCTCTTGGTCAGGTAGCAGATTTTGAGAGTGGAAGTGCCGTTCGGCCCGTTAAATTATTCGTTCTTTGAGGTATTATAACAATGTTACGTGAATTACTGGAGAAAAACAGAAGCATCAGAAGCTTTGACCGAAGCGTTAAGCCCTCCGAAAGCGAGCTTCTCGATATGATAGAATGCACAAGGCTTTGCCCCTCAAGCGCAAACCTTCAGGCCTTGAAATTCAAGCCTGTCACAAACGAGGAAGAGTGCAGAGCGGTGTTTTCTGCAACAAAATGGGCAGGATATTTAAAAGATATGGAGATTCCTCCGAGGGGACACGAGCCTACGGCATACATCATTGTTGCAAACGATAAAGAGATAGCAAAAAACACAGTTCCGTTTTATAAGGATACGGGAATCGTATCTCACACTATTCTCCTGAGAGCAGCGGAAATGGGATACGGCGGCTGTATGATAGGCTCCTTTGACGAAAAGGCAGTAAAGGAAACCCTTGGCCTTTCCGATACGCTTGAAATAACTCTTGTGCTGGCACTGGGAAAAGCAGACGAGAGCTCAAAAATAACGGAAAATAAGGGAGATATCAAATATTTCCGTGAAAACGGAGTACATTACGTTCCCAAAAGAAGCCTTAAAGAGATATTGATATGATAAAAACCACCCTCCGGTGGTTTTCAGACTGTAAAAAAGGCGCAGACCGCAGATGTGTCAAAAAAAAGACAGCCGGAAGCCTTGAAAAGCTTTTGCTTTTCAAGGCTTTTTACTGCTGCAAATTCCGATTTATCGGTGAGATATGTAGGAGGCCTTTTTGTAAAAAGGCCCCCTACGACCCCCGAAAAACTTCAAAAAGGGAATGGTTATAATTCGGCTTATCGGCAAGGGGCGTCCACTTCTTTGAACAAAGGCCCCGCGAGGGGCTTTTGCCGGTTTATATAAAGGGAGCACCCTCCCTTTATATAAACCTGTTTAAAGTTTTTTGCGGAGCTTTTTTTCAAAAAAGCGACCGTTCAGCGACCGTTCTCCCCTCCCCGAAAAATCGGGAAAAATATTATAATTTACATTCAACAAATCTGTTGAAAACTCTTGTAAATGCAGGCAGATTGTGCTATAATTTTGAGTGGATTATAATATATATAAGGAAATAAAAATTTATTGCTCTTTTCGGCATTTTTTTGTATTTCCGCGAATAAATTGATAGATACAATGCATTGAAAGGCTGTTTAAATACATGGACGGATCAACACCCAAGGAGCTGACTATGTTCTTCGAGTCCATTTATGCAATGATGAAGGAAAAATCCAGTATGTCCGAAACGGCATTCGATCTCTGGTTTAACGATTTTCATCTGCTTTCCATAAATGACGAAAAGGTAGTTCTGGCCACCCCACATAATTTTAAAAGAAAAACTATTGTTGAAAGATATTTTTCCCTCGTTGAGGAGAGCGTTTTCGATGCTCTGGACTACAAGCCTAAGGTAGAGATCATTTGCGACGGTATCGTTGAGCTTCAAAGCTTCATCCCCACCACCGGAAAGGTCACCCTTTCTAAGGGAAGATACGGCACCGCAAGCGAGGAGGAAACTGACGAGGAGGATATGGTCTCCTACGGTCTCAACGATGAGTACACCTTTGAGAACTTCGTTGTCGGCTCATCAAACCAGCACGCTCACGCCTGCTCGGTTGCCGTTGCCAACGACCCCAGCGGTGAGATTGACTACAATCCCCTCTTTATCCACGGCCCCAGCGGCCTGGGAAAGACCCACCTTATGTACGCTATCGCAAACGAGGTCCACAAAAACGATCCCTCAAAGATCATTATCTGCGTTAAGAGCGAGGAGTTTCTTAACGAAATGATCGACTGTCTCTCAAAAAAGAATATGAAAAAGTTCCGTGAGAAGTACAGAAGAGCAGATATGCTGCTTATTGACGACGTTCAGTTTATTGCAGGCAAGCAGTCTATTCAGGAGGAATTTTTCCACACCTTCAATACCCTATACGATGCAAAAAAGCAGATAGTTCTCACCTCTGACCGCCCACCAAAGGAAATGTACACTCTTGAGGAGCGTATCAGAACGAGATTTTCTCAGGGTATAATAGTGGACGTTCAGCCTCCCGAATATGAGCTCCGTCTGGCAATTCTGAAAAAGAAGGCCGATAAGGGCAACATCAATATTCCAAATGATGTTATTATTTTCCTCGCAGAAAGGCTTAACTCCAATATCCGTGAGATAGAGGGCGCCCTCAAGAAGATCGGTGCAGTTTCTCTCATTTCCGGAAAGCCCGTTACCCTTGAAATGGTAAAGAGCTCGATCCCCGATTATTTCCGTGAAAATAAGCCGGTGGCGGAAACGGTCAACACCATCCTTGAGGTAACTGCAAGAAAATATGACGTTTCTGTTGAGGCCATCCTCGGAAAAAGCAGAACAAAGGTCATAAAAACTGCTCGTAACGTTTCTATGTACGTTATCAAGAAGGTGCTTGACCTTTCTCTCGGAGATATCGGTAAAATGATGGACCGTGACCATGCCACGGTGCACTCAAACATCAAGACCGTTGAGGCTGAAATGAAAACGGACGATAAGCTTAATAACGATATTTTCGAAATAATGACGGAGATAAAAAGCTGATTTCAACAGCCGTTTTTCAATTATCAACACAACTGAGTTTCCCTTTGAAAAGGCTGTGAAATTATTGTTGAAAAAGAAGATATTTCCTTAATTATAAGGGAGTTGAGGTTTCGAAAAGGTTTTCAACAGCTTGTTGAAAACTCTAATATTTTCTTTTAATTTTAACTTTTCAACAGCAGCCTCGAATGTTGAAAAATCGGGCCTTTTCGAAAATGAAATTTTTTTTCGAAGAATCTGAAATTTTTAAGTCCCAAAGAGCAGAATTTTCAACCGGAGCAAACCGGGATTCAACCTGAAAAATTGAAAACAATTTCATTATTTCCCCTGATCCTAAAGGCCTCCCGGAGATTTCAACAGTTTCAACCGCCTCTACAACTACTACTGTTTTATTTATATTATTATTATTATTTATTTCACTGTAATGACCTTCACGTGAAAATACGGAAAAGGTCGCCATTATTTAATTTTTCACGTTTTTGAAGGAAAGGAAAGTTGGTATTATTATGAAAGTTGTATTTGACAGAGATAAGCTTCTTGCATCTCTCGGCCCTGCGGCCGCAATAGCTCCCGGTAAAAAAACCATTGCAAGCGTTGAGGGTATCCTTTTTGAGTGCCCCGGCGAGGAGCCCGGAACCTGCCGCCTCACAGCATACGATATGGAGAAGGGTATGCGTACATTTGTTGAGGCTAAGTCTATGACAGACGGCAGCTTTATTATCAACAGCCAGAATATTCTCCAGATCGTCAGAAGCATGCCCTCCGGAGATATAACTATAGATATAGACGATAAGAACCGTGCAAAGATCACCGGCGGCGGCGGATTTTTCGAGATAGGCTCCATTCCCGGAGAGAGCTATCCCAGCCTTCCCCTCCTCTCAGGTGACAGAAACTATACTATTCCCCAGTATATTTTCAGAAGCCTTATCTCTAAAACTGCCTTCGCTATCGACCAGAATGCTCAGAAGCCTATTTTCAACGGCGTTTATTTCTCCGTTGAGGAGGGCAAGCTGAAGTGCGTTGGCTGCGACGGTAACAGACTGGGCTTTGCTGAATACGAGATAGGTGACGATGCTCCCGATGCATCCTTCATCGTTCCCGGCAAGATCCTTATGGAGCTTATGAAGATGATCCACGATACGGAGGATGATATCACCATCTCCCTTGCAAGAAAGCACTGTATCTTCAGAGTTGGCGATTATACATATTTTTCAAGACTTATTGACGGCGAGTACCTTAACTATAAGAGGATCATTCCCGAGGAGTTTGAAAGGTGCGCCTATATCAATACTGATATGATGCTCGGTGCAGTAGAAAGAGCCTCTATCGTAACTGAGGATAAGCTTGGCGGAAGCACCTCAAAGACGTATATCAAGCTTGAGTTTGAGGAAAAGGTGCTGAAGATCTCCTCCGCTTCCACAGGCGGAAGCGTTTATGAGGAGATACCCATTGCCATGACAGGAGAAAATCTTGTGATCGCCTTTAAGTGCCGCTTCCTTCTTGACGCTTTAAAGGCCTCTGAGAGCTGCTCAACGGTCAAATTCAATATGAACGGACCTCTTATGGGTATATGCATTGAAAACGGCGAGAGCGGCGAGGGAGACGAAAAGGATCCCGTTAATTACAA
>JAFQNM010000229.1 GCA_017395885.1 Clostridia bacterium
ATTAAAGTCACATTAAAGAAATCCCCTGATTTTCAGGGGATTTCAAGCTTTTCGCCCTTTCAAGTCCTGTCGTACCTTTGTACGCCTACGGACTTGAAATGACGAAATCTGCATCCTTCTCGACAGCCTGAGGCAGCTTGTCGATAACTTTATCGACAAGCTGAGAACTGCAAATGCAAAAAGCTTTTGCAGTTCTTTTAGTAGGGATTAATTCTTGTTTGACGGTGTATTCAGCTCCATGTAGGCAAGATGGTCATTCACTGAATCAAAGCAAAAGGTATCTATTCAACGTAAAACTCCTCCAGCGTATCAAGGCATATGCATCCGAGAGGAGAGCCGAAAACGGCGCCGCAGTCTATGGCTATGTGATTGTTTGCTTTGTATATCCTTCCATCGTATTCTTCGTCAATAAGGGCTGTGGGGGTGTGGCCGGTAACGATGATCCTGTCCTCAAAATAGACCTTGTCGTATTCAGGCTCCCCAACAACGAACTCAAGCAGGGAAAAGCTTTCCATATCCTGCATCTTTGCCATTTCGGGAACGGTGTGAGAGAGAAAGAAGCGCTGTGAGCCAACCTCAATATCCTGAAAGAAAAAGAAGGTTCCCATGTAAGAAAGAAGCTTCTTTTTTTCAGGCTTTGTCAGCGCCTTGAATGCCTTGTAGGTGGGAGTGCCGCCGTCTGTGAACCACATTTTGGAAAGCTCTAAAATATCGTCGGATACCGTTCCGGGATCGACAGTCAGCCTCAAGAGCTTCAGGGCAAGATGGTCGTGATTTCCGCGAAGGGGAATAACGTTTTTTCTTTCGAACATATCAAGCAGTATTTTTATACCGTCAGGACCCCTGTCAACGGTGTCACCGAGAACGTATAGGGTATCCTCATCGGAGAAATTGATTTTTTCAAGTAAGCGTGTATACTTGTCGTAACAGCCGTGAATATCGGAAACAGCATAAGTCAAGCTTATCACCTCCATATATTATATACCACAAAGGGTGTACCAAAAAAGGGACAACCTGCCAAAAATCAATAATCGTTTATAAATTAAAGTAATTATTGCAAAAGCGAGGAAAAAAATGTATACTGTAGGTGTAAATTAAATTTAAAGGACGGTACTTATGGATAAAAAGTATGAAGCCCTGTTTACCCCTTGGAAAATAGGAAACGTAGAGATCAAGAACAGAATAGTTATGTGCCCTATGGGAGGCACAAGCCTTTTCGGCTGGTTTGAGCTGACGGGATGTCATTTTGATAAGGAGGCAGCAAAGCTGTTCCTTGAGAGAGCAAAGAATAACGTTGGCCTTATTATTCCCGGAATAGCGCCCCTTAGAGATACCTTCTGGGGAAAATGGCTCTGGCAGAATCCGAAAATGTTTGAGGATTTGCGTGATTTTATGGATGAGATACATAAAACGGGAGCAAAGCTGTTCATACAGCTCACAGCGGGAATGGGCCGCTCCTGGGCCATCACCGAGCTTGTTGCCCCCCTCCATAAGAATAAGCTGACCCGTGCAATAGTAAAGCCCATCATAGATACGAGCCACGAGCTGGCAAGCCCCAGCGCTCAGCCCTCCCGCTGGGCCCACGATATAATCTGTCCCGAAATGACGGTAGAGCAGATCCATGAGATAATCGAGGCCTTTGCCAAAACAGCAAAGCTCTGTAAGGAGGCGGGAGTAGACGGAGTAGAGGTTCACGCAGTTCACGAGGGATACCTTCTCGACCAGTTCTCCATAGAGTTTTTTAATAAGAGAACAGATGAATACGGCGGCAGCTTTGAAAATCGATACAGATTTGCAACAGAGGTCGTAAAAGCAATAAAGGAGTCCTGCGGGAAGGATTATCCCGTATCGCTCCGTTATTCCGTAGAGTCCAAGATGAAGGGATTCTGTGAGGGAGCAATGCCCGGCGAGGAGTATACCGAGGTGGGCAGATGTATGGAGGAATCCGAAAAGGCGGCAAAATATCTGCAGGATGCAGGCTATGATATGCTCAATGCAGATAACGGAACCTACGATTCCTGGTACTGGGCTCATCCCCCTATGTATATGCCGCAGAACTGTAATCTTGAGGACGTTGCACATATCAAAAAGTTTGTAGATATTCCCGTAGTATGCGCAGGCCGTATGGAGCCTGACGTAGGCGCTGAGGCTGTTGCCGATGGCAAGATAGACGGTGTTGGCGTTGCGAGACAGTTCCTCACCGACCCCGAGTGGGTAACAAAGCTTATTGAAGACAGGATAGAGGATATCAAGCCCTGTATCTGCTGTCACGCCGGCTGCTTTAACTTCTCCAGCTCCAAGGGTCATGCAAATACTCAGGACCTGACAGATACGATGGGCCTTGCCCGCTGCGCTCTCAATCCCGAAACTATGCAGTCAAAGAAGTATTACGTTGAGCCTGCAAGGAAGAAGAAGAGCATAGCGGTTATCGGTGGCGGTATCGGCGGTATGGAGGCCGCTATTCTGCTTGCAAAGAGAGGCCACAGCGTCACTCTTTATGAAAAGACAGGTGAGCTTGGCGGCGTGTTTGTTGCGGCGGCAGCGCCCTCCTTCAAGGAGAAGGACCGTGATCTTATAGCTTGGTATAAGAGAGAGATAACAAAATATCCTATAGAAGTAAAGCTTAATACAGAGATTACCGATGTAAAGACCCTCAGCGCAGACGAGATCATCGTAGCAACGGGCGCCGTTGCAAAGAGGATCCCCGTAAAGGGAGCGGAGAGCGCAATAGAGGCCTGCGATTTCCTCCTTGGAAAGAAGGAGGTAGGAGAGAGAGTAACCATAGTAGGCGGCGGTCTCACCGGCTGTGAGATAGCCTATGAGCTGTATCTCAGAGGTAAGAAGCCTACGATAGTTGAAATGCAGGATGACCTTGTTGTTACTAAGGGAGTCTGCCTTGCAAACACAAGCTTCCTCCGTGATTTCTTCAAAACGAATAAGGTTCCCGTTCATCTTGAAACTGCCCTTTGCGAGGTAAATGGCGGAAACGTTGTGGTAAGGGATAAGGAAGGTAAGACCTTTGAGATAGAGGGCGACTCCGTTATTATGTCCGTAGGCTATAATCCCGCTCCTATCGCAAAGAAATCCGGCCACGTGCATCTTATAGGAGATGCGGCAACGGTAGGAAACCTCCGCAGCGTTATCTGGGGAGCATGGAAAATCGCAATGAAGCTTTAATGAAAGGAGATCAGAATAATGGCTATGATTCTTAATGAAGAGCAGCAGGCCATACTCAATGGCTCAAAGGGAGAGACAATGGCGAAGGTAATGAAGACCCTCGTTATGTACGGAGAGACCTTCGGCGCAGAGAGACTTGTTCCCGTAACAAGTGAGTATAACCACCTTGTAACCTCCTTTGGCCTCAAGGTAATGAGCCCTGTTTATGACCTTATGGAAAAGCTTCTCGAGGCAGGCGTTTCCTCCTCTCAGAAGTTCTCGGTAGACCCCCGTCCCCTTGATAAAAACGTTCCCGCAAACCTTCTTCAGAGCCTTGTGTTCAATAAGTTTATGTATACAAAGCAGGGCTTCTATGAGGAGCAGCTGAAGAAACTGGGTCTTATGAACGATAAGGCCTTCACCTGCACCTGCTATATGGATGAGGTAGGCAATAAGCCGAGAAAAGGCGATATTCTCAGCTGGGCAGAATCCAGCGCAGTAGTATATGCAAACTCCGTTCTCGGTGCACGCTGCAACCGAAACTCCGGTATTATAGACCTTATGGGATCTATCGTCGGCTACGTTCCCGAGTTCGGCCTTCTCACCGATGAGGGCAGAAAGGCAACGTGGGTAGTCAAGATCGAAACAACAAAGATCCCCGAGGCACAGCTTCTCGGTTCTGCTATCGGTATGAAGGTAATGGAGGACGTTCCCTTTGTAGTCGGCCTTGATAAGTGGATAGGAACAGAGCTTAACGACAGCGCCTGCACATACCTTAAGGATTTCGGTGCGGCAACAGCATCAAACGGTGCCGTAGGTCTTTATCATATCGCAAACCTCACTCCGGAGGCCGTAGAGCTTGGAGAGAGCCTTGTGGCTGAGGGCGCAAGGGAATACGTTATAACAGATGCAGAGCTTGAAAGAGTAAAGAATGAATATCCTGTTATCTGGAAGAATAAGGATGCAACACCTAAGCTTTGCTTTATGGGATGCCCCCATATGAGCCTCCAGCAGCTCAAGGACTGGACAGATAAGGTAGAGGCAGGCCTTAAAGAGGCAGGCAACAAGAAGGTAGTAATTCCCACCGTGTTCACAGCATCACAGGGCGTTCTTGATGAATTCAATAAAACTTCCTACGCAGAGAGACTCAAGGCAACAGGCGTTATCACCTCTTATATTTGTCCCCTTATGTATATGAATAACCCTCTCTGTAAGAAAATGCCCGTTATTACATCCTCCAATAAGCTTCGTACATATACAACGGCACGCTATTATACAGACGATGAGATACTTGTGCAGATCACAAAAGGAGGTAAGAACTGATGAAAACATTTCAGGGAAGAGTAGTAACCCCCGGTACGGTAAGCGCTAAAGCTCTTGTTTCTCACGGCGGACTTAATACCCTTGCATCCTTCCAGAATGCGCTCCAGTTCGGCGATAAAGCTGCAAAATGCGGCGACCAGAATAATCCCGATCTGTATGGAAAGCCTATGGTGGGAACAGCG